>NZ_JAVRCK010000020.1:0-104135 GCF_034530815.1 Nostoc sp. DedSLP03 | reverse complement strand
TTCAAAGAACGCGCTACCCAAGATGATAGTGCAAATGTGCGAGGTGAAGCAGTCCAAGAATTAGCTAAACACTTTAAATATCAGCTTGAGCTGTTTGAAATTTACCACCACTGCGCTGTTAATGACCCCTTTAAGGATAGCCATAATCCCCCACTTAAACCCAATCCTCGACACATTGCACTAGAGATAATTATTAAGCAATTTCCTCAGCATCCCCAGACTTTACCACTGTTGCGCGATCGCGCCAACAATGACCCAGATGAGCAAGTGCGGGAATTTGCTCAGAAGAAATTAAAGCAGTTGGAAGGGTAAATGTAAGCTGAGTATATGCCCAAGACAATCAAATAACTCAAAGCAAAAAAAAGCTTAATATTATCTATGTCACAATTGAGGAACAGACAATAAACCCAACCAATGAACAAGCACAAGCCTGTGTGCGAGTCTGCCAAATGTTATCAAACACTTACAAAGATATCCACCTGTTTCGGTTTCAAATCCAAACTAGAGATGTGTATATTTTGGCAGGCGAGAATATTGAAATTATCGTACCCCCTAGTGGACTCTGGAGGTTTTTGAATGAAACCGAACTTTGAAGCAATGACTAACAAAGAATTAAAAGCTTACATAGTTGCACATCGAGATGATGATGAGGCTATTCGTGTCTTGTTTAGTCGCCGTAATCCTCCTGACTCGGAAGCAACATGGTACGGGCCAATGGTAGCTGAAGACGGTACGCCAATAGAAGAGAACATTCGCATAGCAGAAGAAGCAATTAGGCAACGCATTGAGCAAGCAAATCAAAGCAAGCAAGATTCTCAAAGTTAAGAATAAAAATGTAAGCTGAGGTTATGCCCAAGAAAATCAGAGAACTCAAAAGCTTGTTGCTGCAAGCAGGGTTTACTTATAAACCTGCAAAGAGTAGCCATAGTAAATGAATACATCCACAATTACCTAAAGCTATCATCATTGCTGGTAAAGATGGTAGCGATGCCAAACTTATTTAGAAAAGCAAGTTAATGAAGCACTAGAAGAACTAAATAAAATTAAAGAAGACGAGGAGACAGAAGAATGAAATATACAATCGTGATTCAATGGTCAGAAGATGACGATTGTTATGTGGTTTCGCTACCTGAGTTTACGGATATAATGCAGCCTTGCACTCACGGAGAGACTTACGAAGACGCTCTTAAAAATGCTCAAGAAGTTTTAGAGATGCTGATTGAATCATCTTTGGCTGATGGTGAAACTCTACCAGAACCTCAAACGCTAGGAAAGTCTTTGGAAGTTGCATAAAATTCATGAATTAAAAAGGTAGCTTATGAACACATCTGTAAATACAGCCAAAGTCTACGATGAAATTATAGAGTTTATTGCTGCTGGAACCACTCCCCAAAGCGTTATCGATTTCAAACTCTCGGATGCAGCCAAAGACCGTTTAGAGGATCTCGTTTACCGCGCAAAAACTGAAGGTCTTATAGGAAGTGACCAGCGAGAATTAGATCGTTTCCTCACGCTAGAGCATATTATGCTACTAGCAAAAGCAAGAGCTACTCAGCACATCAGCGCAAAGTAAGTATTCAAAGTGTCTGTCCATATATTAATGCAGAATTGCGGCGTTTAGTTAGCGATCGCGCTGCCCATCTATGCGAGTATTGTTTATATGCCAATACAGTTGAGTTAAGAAAAATTGTAGGTTGGGTGAAGCAAAGCGCAACCCAACATTTTCGGGTTTTGTTGGGTTTCACTTCGTTCAACCCAACCTACAAATTTTCTAAAACAGATAAATAAATAAGTTATGATGTGCGATCGCACTTACCAATGGGAATTCTATACTTAGCAACTATTGCTACTTCACCATTAGAACTCCCAAGGTAAATATATAATGGCTTATCAAAATATTGCAGCTACCCTTTCGCCACAAGATATCCAAGAAATTAAAGCCGCGCTACAGACAGTCCAAAGAAAGATGCCGTTTCTGATTACTCTCAGCACTGAAGAACGGCGTAAGTTAGTAAAAATGGGCGATAAAAGCCTAGCTTTTGTGAACAATAGCATTACTGCTGCTCAGTCTAACCGCGAAATCCTTCCAGCAACTTTTGACGTTGAGGAACTGGTTCAAGATTATCAATTAGCAGCTGCGCTTACCGAACTTTTAATCTCCATGCAGCAACTTACCGAACAGGTAGATGATACTTTAATGGCTGTCGGTAGTGAAGCTATGACTAGCAGTTTGACTGTTTATGATTACGTGAAGACTGCATCGAAAAAGACTCCAGGTTTAAAAACTGTCGCTGAACAGTTGGGCGAACGTTTTAAGGCTATCAAAGGTAGACCGACTAAAGCTGCATCTGGTTCTTGAGTTTTTGATACTCATTAATGAGCCTTTGAACTCCATTAATGAACCTTTGGACTCCATTAATCAGCCTTTGATACTCATTAATGAGCCTTTGAACTCCATTAATGAACCTTTGGACTCCATTAATCAGCCTTTGATACTCATTAATGAGTCTTGGAACTCCATTAATGAGTCTTTGGACTCCATTAATTAGCCTTTGATACTCGTTAATGAGCCTTTGAACTCCATTAATGAGCCTTTGAACTCCATTAATGCACCTTTGAACTCCATTAATGCACCTCTGAACTCCATTAATGCACCTCTGAACTCCATTAACAAATCTTCAGATACCTCATTCCCAGTCTATGGCTGGGAATGCCTATTTGCAGCTTCTACCTCCCGAATTCGCGGCAGAGTCGCAATGAAGTACATTTCTAGGTTCTACCTGGAACGAAATTTAAATCTGGAAACGAGATTGATAAAAATTTTGGCGATCGCTATTCCCACACATCTATATAATAAGAAAACAGTCACGATAAGCGATAACTATATTTTGAAACGTATACATACATACAGACAGCAAATCCTAAAAGAAAATAAAGAAACCTGTCTTTCGTTTAACCCAATAATAAGATACTAATAGTAATAGGATATACAGAAAATAGATTTGTAGCCTTATCAAATTCATGCTTGAGTACATCTGAGTACAACTTAATATATTGCAAAATATCTTGACAAAATCTTAGCAAATGCTTACGGGTAAAGTTTCTTGTAGCGCGAACATAAATTCTTAACCCCTGCCCCAAAAATACTAGTACCCCTATCATTAAATACTAGTGCCCCTACCCCAAGATAAATTTTCAGTTTATCTGGAGTCGGGATTTCGGCGTTTGAGTACAACCTCAATCAATCCAATAAATCCAATCAGCATTGGGTTTGGTATCGAGTTGGATGTCACCTGATATAAGCATAAAAATAGCAGATGACTCATTTACCAGATAGACATTACCGATGCAACAGTCTTTAGACAGTATTAGCGATTCCCCAAGTACTAAAACGCAGGATTTTGCCCATACATCCATGCTGAAAAATCTCTTCTCTGGCGTTTTTTTTGAGCCATTATTGAGTGATTTTCGCATTATTTTTGAGCGCGATCCCGCAGCACGGAATTGGCTAGAGGTGGTGTTTTGCTACCCTGGATTGCACGCGCTATGTTTGCATCGTCTTGCTCACTGGTTACATAATCGAGGAGTCGGTTTTATCCCCCGTTTAATTTCTCACTTGGGGCGATTTTTGACCGGAATTGAAATTCACCCAGGTGCAGAGATTGGTGAAGGCGTGTTTATCGACCACGGAATGGGTGTAGTCATTGGCGAAACTGCGATCGTCGGCGACTATACACTGATTTATCAGGGCGTCACCCTTGGCGGAACTGGTAAAGAAACTGGTAAGCGTCATCCCACAGTCGGCAAAAATGCAGTGATTGGGGCGGGTGCGAAAGTTTTAGGTAATCTGCAAATTGGCGATCGCGTCCGTATTGGTGCAGGTTCGGTTGTCTTACGAAATGTCCCCAACGACTGCACAGTTGTCGGAATTCCCGGCAGAATTATTTCTCGCAACGAAAACGCCAGCCTTTCTCCTTTAGAACATGGAAAGCTACCCGATGTGGAAGCAACCGTGATTCGTTCTTTGCTCTCGCGCATTGAAGAACTCGAAAAACAACTGCAAATTTTAAAAGTCAAGAGTCATTAGTCATTGGGGATTGGGCATGGGGCATTGGGCATGGGGCATTGGACAAATGACAAAGGACAAATGACAAATGACAAATCACGTTTTGCAGATTCCTTTGAGCGATCGCTGGCGAATCTATCACCGTTTGCAAGAGTTAAAAATTAATTGCTCTTGTCCCCCTGATGGTTCTTTGCGAGTGCAAGTGAACAATTTGCTGGAAGTAATTCTAATTCGCAGTACAGTTATGCAATTTTTGGCTTCTCGTCACGAATTATTAGAGTGGTTAGAGCGTTGCTGGCATTACAGTGATGAGTCATGATTATTTCAAAAAGACCTAATTCAAAGACGATTAATCTTGAATTCATGACGCAACTACTGGACTTTATCCTTTTTGTTCATAGATGCACAAAGCTCAAATAGGTTTAGAGTTTGAAGCTACTGTCCGCTAGCAGAATTTATTGCAGACTGAGATGGATTAGATGGGGTTTAGATTTTGTTGGGTCTACTAAATCTGAAACTTCCCTGACATATAGCAACAATTAAAAAGACGAAATTCCTAAATATAAATTGGAGTTTCTGATTTTTAACCTTTTCCCAAATTAAGAAATTGAAAGTTCAATTATGGCGACTCGGAACAGAGATATAAAACTCCTCAATTTTTTGCACAATGAACTTGAACTTTCAAATGCCGATATTGCTGTAGCTCTGCGATACCGTGAATTAGAAAATGGCCCGTTACCGATGCTCCTTTGGCAGTATGGTTTCGTTGACTTGGAGCAGCTAGGAAAAATATTTGATTGGCTAGCAGACCAAAGTTAGCGAATTTGTTCTTCTTAACGTTGAGTACCATTACCTGCCTAAATTACACCAAAATGCACTAGAAAATACGAGGTTACGAAGATGATTACATCCTTAATTGCTGGCTTTTGTGTATTACTTTGTTCGGGATTTGCTAATAGTTATATTAGTTCATTGCTACTCAAAGACATTTCAACTGACATCGGTGAAAACGATTAGTAATTTATACATTGTTTTAGTTCCCTGTCATACAGATGTGATGCTAATAATAAGGCAATAATTAAGGATCATGTATCCTACATTATGAATTGTGATATTTTTAGCATTTGCCATCGCTGGGGATTGTAGAGGGAAAGGATATTAAGAATACTTCCAAGAGAGGGATATTTGCAATGAATCAAATCATAATTAATGACACTACATTACGTGATGGCGAACAAGCAGCAGGTGTTGCCTTTACTCTACAAGAAAAAGTAGCGATCGCGAAATTTCTCGATGCCATTGGTATACCGGAATTAGAAGTCGGTATACCAGCAATGGGCGACGAAGAAACCCGGGCGATCACTGCAATCTCTAACTTAGGGTTACAAGCAAAACTCTTGGGCTGGAACCGTGCTGTCATCTCAGATATCAAGGCTTCCATCGCTTGTGGTTTGAATCGGGTGCATATTGCTATTCCCGTCTCTGGTATCCAAATTGCCACTAAATTTCATGGTCAGTGGCGAGTAAGTTTGCAAAAACTCAAAGACTCAATCCACTTCGCCCTCGACCAAGGTCTTTGGGTAGCAGTTGGCGGAGAAGATTCTTCTAGAGCTGATGAAAACTTCCTCTTAGATGTAGCACTTTATGCCCAAGATTGGGGTGCATCCCGCTTCCGCTTCTGCGACACTGTAGGAGTTCTCGACCCCTTCACCACTTACACCAAAGTCCAAAGGCTGGTTTCAGCGTTGACGATTCCCCTAGAAATCCACACGCATAATGATTTTGGTCTGGCAACTGCCAATGCCCTTGCGGGTATCAAAGCCGGAGCATCATCAGTGAATACCACAGTCAACGGATTGGGTGAACGGGCGGGAAATGCAGCATTAGAAGAAGTCGTCATGGCGATTAAACGCATCTACGGCGTTAATTTGGGCATTGACACACCCAGTTTGCTGGAACTGTCTCAACTAGTTGCAGCTGCATCAGGAGCTAGCGTACCACCTTGGAAAGCGATCGTTGGCGAAAACACCTTTGCTCACGAATCTGGAATCCATGCTCACGGGGTATTGCAAAATCCCATCACCTACGAACCATTTGCACCCGAAGAGGTGGGTTGGGAACGGCGTTTAGTAGTAGGTAAACATTCTGGACGGCATTTAGTTGCTAACTTACTAGAACAGCATGGAATTTTCTTAAACCCCCAAGAAACCCAATCTGTTTTAGATGCAGTACGCCATCAATCGGTACAGAAAAAACGCAGTTTGACGACAGAAGAATTGTTGAATTTGGTCAGAGAACAGAGGTACTCTCATGCAACGCGATGAATTAGAACTAAACTTGCCACCCGCTTTTGAAATTGGTGAAAAAGTCAGAGTTCGTAAACTGCTAAAAAACGATGGTACCTTTCCCGGTAAGGAAGTCGGCCAAGTTTTAGTCAACAAAGGAGATATCGGTTACATAGCGAGTATAGGCACATATTTGCAGACTTCCTATATATATGCTGTGCATTTCTTAGAAACAGGGTTTGTCGTCGGCTGCAAGAAAAAAGAACTAGAATCGGTTGAGGAGTCTCATGAAAGTAATGCTACGGATGAATGATGCCGGCACTTTAGTAGTTTACGTTGCTAAAAAAGACCTGGAAGAAGAAGTCGTCAAACAAACCGATGGAAATGATGGCAAGATTCTCACTCTAGCAAATGGTTGGGAATTAGAATTTCGTGAATTGCCAGATACAGCAAATTTACCTCAAACAGTAGAAGCTAAACGCCTCGCTTAAAAATAGTTATGAGTTAAGAGTTATGAGTTGGAAGTTAAGAATTATGAGTTAAGAGTTATGAATTATTAACTCTTAGTTCCTCATTTTTAACTCCTCACTCCTAACTCCTCACTCCTAACTCTTCATCCCCCACTCCTAACTTTTTATCAATCATGGGTAACAAATATTTGACGTTATCAGAATTGAACCTTGAGGGACAGTTACTAGGTTTTGTTGGTGGTGAACCAGGAAAATATAAATACTTGCAATTGGCAGTTCCATCTGGAAATGTAGACATTAAACTGCCTAAAGAGTTGCGCCGTTTACTAAGTTCATCCTTAGTTCCTGGTCAGCAACTTCGCATTTGTGGTCATAGTAAGATAGACTCGCGCACAAGTAAAATTAAAATTAAAGCCTATAAGGTGACACCAATTGATACGTGTCCAAAAGAAGATTTACCACCTCAAACCAAAGCGAGGATTATGGTATGTCAAAAGGGCGGTTGCCTGAAACGTGGTGGTAAAGGGTTATTATCAGAATTAGAAAAAACTTTGTGCGATCGCGGTTTGTTAGACAAAGTTACTATTGAACATACAAGTTGCCAAAAATGCTGTGGCAGCGCTCCCAACTGTGTTTTACAGCTTGGTAAAAAGAAATACAAGAATATTCATCCTGACGCGATCGCATCTTTGCTAGAAAGTCACTTAACTTAAGTTACAAAGATATTTGTAATTTAATTTTACAGGTGGAAAGGGTAGGCTCCTGATCCACCTATTTTCAATGTAAAAGGTTAAGATGCAAAAAAATCTATAAGCTACTAACAACATAGACTTTTAAGAAATTGTCCAAAGTCTGTGAGTTCTAGTTCATCAAGGGTCATTTCTTTAGCTATTCGCCAGTTTTCCGATTTTCGCCATCCGTATCTAGCATTTTCGAGTTTTTCATACGGTTGAAGCGCTGAATAATTATCTCCTTTAACTAATTTAACTGCTTTATCTGTAAAGTAGTTTTCAGTAGCTCGGTAGTTAAGAACATGGCAATTTATTCCTATCTCTTGACAATTTGTAATAAATGCTTGTCTTTCAGCACCTAAAGCTTCATCAGCAGATAGGCGCTCACTATCGATTAATGCAAAAATTTTATCAGAAATACGTTTTATTTCTTCAAGCTCTGATTTAGATGTAGCATTAATTAAAGCACTGCCACCTAATGGTAAAAGTAAAAAATGATGGTCTTGTTTATACTTTCGGAGAAACTGCTGAATTGTCTTTATTTCGCTAGGACCTTCAACAAGTAAAACTTTATCAAAGCCAAACTCTCTATATGTAGAAAAACTCAGTTCTCCAAGTAGCTCTGGTAAGCTAGAATTTTTTTCATACTCACTCACCTCACTTCCTTGTGATGTCTGGCGTACTGTATAAATATATTCTGCACTTGCTCGTGCTAGCCCAATGCTGTGAGTTGCAAAGAGCATTCCTTGACTAGCATATTTAGCCAATGTAGTTAAAAAATCAAGCTGGAGTACGGGATTGAGATTAAGTTCTGGCTCATCAATAAGAATATAAGAAGGGTTTTGTATCGCTACATTAACTATGACTAAAATAAATTGAGCAAGACCAGAACCAATTTCTGAAAGATTATAGACTTTTCTATTAATAAATAGTTGCATAGATTGGTCATCATTGGAAGAATTAATTTCTAATTGCTCAAAGCTAAAAATGCGTTTAATATCATCTGTTAATTCAAGAGTAGCTATACTACGATTTCTGTCAGCACCAGTTTTAAATTGTCGCCATTGACGAATAAAAGCTCTTCCTACATTAATATCAAAATAACTTAAATATTGGTTATCAATATCATTCATTACAGAAGGATGTAAAATTGGTAAGACACTAATAGCATTTCTAAATGGTCCAATATATAATGTTTTACTTAAATGTTTAAATTCTGCAAGTATATAAGAAATATCTACAGAAGCTATGAGTTCACCTAGCTTTTTTATATTGAGTATTATTCCATTGTCAAGGTTAATATTTTCTTGTTTTATATTGAGTTTTTGATTATTAATTGTGATAAAGGTAGTGTAAGAATTATTTCTCGGTATTACTACTTTTATTTCCTGAATAATAGGTAAACTGTCCTTTCCTATTTCACCTTCAGGTAGAAAATAAAATTCTATTGTGAGTGGACGATCATTAGTATTACAAAATACTTCCTGGGGATATAAAACTTCTCTGGGAAAGTTCAAATCTTGCGAGTTTCCGCTTAGAGTATTTACTAGATTGCTAGGATTAGAGAGTGAGGCAAAAAGAGACCGGAACTCATAAAAAAATTTAAGTAGAGAAGATTTGCCTGAATTATTGACTCCTATAAATGCTGTGAATCCTTTTCGGATCATTATCCTAGCTGGCTTAGAGTCTGAGAAACATCGGTAATTTTTGAGTGTTATTTTAACTTGCATACAATCCTATTATCTCTGGTGTAAGTCTAGAAACAACTACAGAAGCCGAGAAACAAGAATATCCAGATATACTATTATCTTCTATCGGTGGAGTTTAATCAGCTACAGCTATATTAAGATAAAAGTAACTCTGCATTCTCGTAGTTGTTATGAGCCTTACCACTGCTAAACGCTTTACTATAGCTGAATATCATCGTCTAGCTGAACTCGGCTTCTTTGAGGAGAATGACCGAGTTGAGCTAATTAAGGGTGAAATAATCCAGATGGCAGCAAAAGGTACACCGCACTCTGTTTGTGAAACACGCCTAGAGCGAGAATTATATAAGTTAGTAGGCGATCGCGCAACCCTACGAGGACAACAACCAATTACTTTGTCTAACAACAGTGAACCTGAACCAGACAGAGTAATTGCAAAAAATAGAGATGATGACTATCTAGCGAATCATCCCAGCCCATCTGATATTTTACTCTTAATTGAGATTGCTGATTCATCCTTAAAATATGACCAAGAGGAAAAGCTACCTATTTATGCCGAAGCAGGTATTTCTGATTATTGGATATTTAATTTAGTAGATAACTATCTGGAGTGCTATAGCGAACCTTATCAAGCATTGCAAAGTAAATTTGGTTATCGTCGCAAATTTATTTATCTGCCAAATGAATCAGTTAATCTGCCCTGTTTTTCTGATTTAGTTGTGGATTTATCTAAGGTGTTTCCAGGTTAAGGTGTAAGGAGCGATGTCAGACAACTAGCCGCTGCAAGCCTTATAGCGAGTATAGGTGTCATGAGCATTACCGAGATTCTTTAGAGAATTGCCTGAGTAGTTTTGTATTTGATAACTATATTAGAAAAAAATGCCCTTGCTAGAAAGTAAGGGCATTGAAATTTACCTATTTAATATTTAACGAGTAAATCTATACGGTTTGGGATACTTTTCGCTTAAACTTCATCCAAAATTCCATTACTCCAGCGATCATTTCCATGAGAGAAAATAGTCTTTTATCTTGTCTATAATCACTGAAGATAAATCAAGCCGTATTGCGAATAGTCCCTAACCAATTGCTATGCTAATTTCTTGCGTAGCTTGCTACTAGCCAAAGCCAGACCGACGATTCCTAAACCAGCGAGACTAGCAGGCTCAGGAGTCGATTGGACAATAGAAGATTTCTTGAATTCAAATGCAATGGTTTGTGTGCCGTTGAATTTGCTGGCATCATAGCCAGTGGTTAGCAACTGCTGCGTTATATTACCTTGTGCTAGGAACGAGATTCCACTCAGATAATTTCCAGAGTTGATGACATTGAGATTAAATGTATTGTCCTTGCCGTTATTAGTAAAATAACTACTGGTCAAATCACCATAACCGACAATACCACCACCTTGTTTTACCTGACTTTCGTAAGAATTTCCTCCTCCTGCTAAACCACCATATGTAGCCACAGTGTAGCCTTCTTTGATATTAGTAACTGTCTTTGCTTGAACACCACTATAAACACCTAGTTGTTGTACTCCTGAAGCATTCGCTGAAGCGAAATGAATCCCAAACAAATCCCCGCCGCTCATAGCATTGTCAAAGGTCTTACCGGCCATATTGAAGAACAAATCACCATATCCAATCTGACCACCGGCAGCACCCTGTTCAGCCTCTCCTGTTAACTTCATATTGCCGTTGATTGCCACAATGATACTGGTAGCAGTTTCTTTAATAGCCATACCAGAGATATCATAAGGGTTTACTTTTCCTGGCGCGGCACCAACCCAGTAATTCCCGTTCATCCCATCTTTGTTTGAATCAAATGCATACTGCCACCCGTTAGCAGCGGAGTTTTGACCCATCAAAAGACCGGTAGTGTCGTTCAGACACTCCAAAGATATGCTAAATGCTGTTCCCTTTAAGTCTGAAGCATAGGCTCCTTGACCAGCCACAAAGAAGATTCCAAAAGTAGCAATACCAACCTTCAGTAAATTGAATAAGTTTTGAGTTTTCATTATTTATAAATTGATTGATTTAGAGAATCACAATTTTTTGGACTGCTCTATTTGTAATTGGAATTACAAAAATATAAAAGCGTGATTTCTCTGAAAATATAATTTGAATAACTTAACGGTATTTTTATAAAACTCAAATAATAAATGACATATTTAGTTACAATTGCCTCGATCTAACCCAATTGTATTAAAGTGAAATAGCAGCAAAGGCAAGCAGGTCTAGCAGCCTACGATTATCTGCATCCATTTAATTAGATAATTTTAAAAAACTTTTGGGTTTGTGTAAGCTTAATAAACTATATCCCGCCAGCATCTCCGTACAGGGCATCTAAACCCGCGATCTACTTTAGAAAGTAATATCCGATTCGGATGAACACTTGGACATTTACATTGCACCTTGTTATTTAAGGGAGTCAGGAGGCAGGGGTCGAAATCAATAAGCCTCCTGAGGACTGACAGCTTTATGATAGTTACTAGCAAAAAATGCAACCCTTCTAATCAAATCAAACCTTCCAATGCATGTTGCAAATCGTTGGTCACATCAGCAACAGCTTGTCTAGCACCCAAACGATTTTCCTTATACCCTGGGTAACGCTCAGAAATAGATATCGGTTTACCCACAGTAATTTTTACTTTTTGCTTACCCAATTGCGGACGCTGCACAGTTTTATTGCCTTTGATTTTAGCAATCATTTGCCATAAAATTAAAGTTGTCTCAGCAAATCTTTCTGTTGTTGGATTTTCACGAATATAATTACCAGAAACTGCCACAAAACTTTCTACTAAACGCATATGCCACATCCGTGCATTCGCTTCTTCTGCAATGCGATCGCCTAAAGCTCTTTCAACCGCAGATACTCCTTTGACATCCTTAAATTCTTCTCTAAATATATAATTCCAACCTGCTTGCTCGACTCGCCGACAACGGTCACTCAAACTACCTTTTGACTGCAAATTAAAATACTGTTCTGAGATTAACAGCGCTGCATTCAACAACGCTTGTAAACGAACTGCTAATGCTTCATTTCTATCTGGAATTTGCCCGTTGACAATCTTGGGATCTGGCAGTTTCTGATGATAAAACCGGGTGTAAAATTCTTCCATTAGCAAAAGTAAATGTTCTGCCAAAGTTAACAACCGGGGATAAAGCGACTCTATAGAAGCGTTTTCTGCTGGATTCACAGGTAAACCACTAGCTGCTTCCAATTCACTTAAAAGATTTGCGATCGCATCCCAAGGAGCATTAACGTAACTATATTTAATCCCAACTGGTACAATTAAAACCTGTTCGGGGCGTTCAGCTTTGTGCAAGTCTTCAGCACACCAAAAGCCTAATTGGGCGATACCAGGTTCTAGCGGGCTAATATTCTCCGATAAACCATTGGTAGCACCCTCTGGTGCAGCCGCCATTGGGAATTTCCCATTGGCGAACAAGTCACGCGCCGAACGTAACCCCGTCCAGTCAGCCTTACCTCGCTGAATCGGAGTACCACCTAACTGAGAAGCAATCCAGCCAACGTAGGAACCTGCCCATAGAGGAATGCCGCGATCGTAGATAAAATGAGCGTGAATGGGATGTTGTAGTTTTGTACCTTGCGATCGCGCTGTCTTTGGTACAATTTGAGACAGCAAGTAACCCAAACAAAACGGATCGTCTGTTTTCGGATGGCGAAATGCCAGCATAAAACGGATTTTACCCTCCTGAAACTGGCGATAAAGATCCACTAGAACCTCTACGTTATCTGCTTCAATTTGGCTAATAGGTGTTTGCCAGTTTAGCCAACTGGGTAGCAACAGATGGACAACTCGTAGCAATAAAGGGTTAAACGCGGGAGGAATAAATTCTAAGGGTGCCTGTGCTTGATAAATTACATCTGCCAAAGTAGTTTCTCCTAAAGATGCCCTGATTATAATCGCCTGATGGTTATTTTTTTAAGATATCCTAACGGCTGTAATATGCCCTGAGTAATGAAGTCAAAGTAAAACTGGCCTATTGTGCTGTGCTTGACACATTACTCAGGTTAGAAAACTAGGATACCTTCTTAGTCTACGCAGATTATTTTAATGAAGCGTACTTACGCAGACTTATAAAGTATTTTCTGCTGCAATGAAAAGTGTTGGCAGATAGTGGAGTTTAGCAGCACTTGCAAATCTTAATAACAAGAAAGACTCAAGCTAAATCCTGGCAATACATCTTCATCCGATAATTGTGTGGGTAAATTTCGCACTTCTACATCTTGTTTTTGACGATAAATTTCCACTTGCTGCTGTTGGGGATTAATTAACCATGCCAATTGCACCCCTGCATCCATATATTCCTGCATTTTGGAACGCAACATTTCCAAATCATCTGTTGCCGACCTTAATTCAATCACAAAATCGGGTGCAATGGGGGGAAATTTGCGTCTTTGTTCAGGTGTAAGTGCTTGCCAACGTTCTCGTTGAATCCAAGCGGCATCTGGGGAACGGTCAGCACCATTGGGTAATTTGAATATAGTAGAAGAACTGAAAGTGTAACCAAGGCCAGTTTGCCGATTCCAAATTCCCAGATCGATAATTAAATCTGCTTCTCGATTGCCGCTTTCACCTCCAACGGGGGACATGATGATTAATTCTCCCTTGGCAGTGCGTTCAAATTTCAATTCGCGGTTATTTTGACATAAGTGATAAAATTGTTCGTCACTCAAGTGAACGGTGTCTAGTTTTAATGTCAAAGGACTCATAACCTAGACCTAGATTAAATAGTTGCAAAAATTATATCATGCGATATCTTAATGGCTGTAAGATGCCGATGCCTGCGGCGGGCAAAGCCATCGCACACCACGCAAGTTCAAAAACTAAGATGCTTTTCTGACGCGCGATTTCTAATCGCCAGTTGGTTTATAAACAAATTAGAGATTCTGGAAAGGGAATAAACGATGCGACTTTCACAAATGTTATTTGTTACACTGCGGGACGATCCGGCTGATGCTGAAATTCCCAGTCATAAATTATTACTCCGTGCAGGTTACATTCGTCGCATCGGTAGCGGTATTTATGCTTATTTACCTCTGATGTGGCGGGTACTGCAAAAAGTTTCCCAAATTGTCCGGGAAGAAATGAACGCTACAGGCGCACAAGAATGTCTCCTACCACAATTACAACCTGCTGATTTATGGAAGGAAGCGGGACGTTGGGACACTTACACGAAAGCTGAGGGGATCATGTTTTCCCTAATTGACCGCCGCGAGCAACAATTAGGATTAGGCCCAACTCATGAGGAAGTAATTACAGCGATCGCTCGTGATATGATTCGCTCTTATCGCCAACTACCACTAAATCTCTACCAAATTCAAACCAAATTCCGCGATGAAATTCGTCCCCGCTTTGGTTTAATGCGCGGACGCGAGTTTATCATGAAGGACGCCTATTCCTTCCATACCGATGAAGCTAGCCTCAAAGAAACTTACCAGGATATGTATAAAGCCTACAGTAATATTCTGCGGCGTTCTGGTTTAGCTTTTCGCGCAGTGGAAGCTGATTCTGGTGCAATTGGTGGTTCTGGTTCTACAGAATTTATGATTTTGGCGGAAGCTGGCGAAGACGAAGTTCTCTACACTGAAGATGGTAAATACGCCGCTAACGTAGAAAAGGCTGTTTCTTTACCAATTGACGCCGAAACCTCACGGTTTACAACCTATGAGAAACGCGATACACCTGGAACAGAAACGATTGAAAAGGTGTGTAAACTCCTCAACTGTTCTCCGACTCAATTGGTGAAAAATGTCCTTTATCAGACAGTTTATGATAATGGTATAACAGTGTTAGTTTTGGTGAGCATTCGAGGCGATCAGGAAGTTAATGAGGTCAAATTGCAAAATGAACTGACTAAATTAGCTTCTGAATATGGTGCTAAAACTATTATTAGTTTGAATGTTCCAAATGTAGAAGCCCAGCAAGCATGGACAACTAAATCTCTGCCTTTAGGCTACATTGCGCCAGATATTGCAGATGAGTATATTACTGCTAATAAACAGATCCATCCCAAGTTTTTGCGCTTGGTGGATCGAACAGCAGTTGATTTAAAAAACTTTGTTACAGGCGCGAATGAAGCTGGTTATCACGTAGTTGGTGCTAATTGGAACGAGCAATTTAAGTTACCAGAGCAAATAGTAAATATTCGTAAGTCAAGACCAGGCGATCGCGCCATCCATAACACAGAACAAATCCTACAAAGCGCCCGTGGAGTTGAAGCAGGTCATATCTTCCAATTAGGTACGAAATACTCTCAAGCGATGGGTGCAACTTATACCAACGAACAAGGTGAAGAAAAACTGCTATTTATGGGTTGTTTTGGTGTAGGCGTGTCACGATTAGCCCAAGCTGCCGTCGAGCAATCTTACGATAAAGATGGGATTATTTGGCCAGTTGCGATCGCACCCTACCACGCGATCGTCACAATTCCCAACATTAAAGATGCTCAACAAATCGAAATCGCTCAAAAACTTTACACAGAACTCAATCAGGCGGGAATTGAAACTCTACTAGATGACCGCGACGAACGGGCAGGAGTTAAATTTAAAGATGCTGACTTGATAGGCATACCTTATAGAATTGTAACCGGACGCGCGATCGCTAATGGCAAAGTTGAAGTTGTAGAAAGAGCCACCCGTAAATCTCAAGAAATTGCCATTGATGAAGTGACAACCACACTTCATAAGTGGATTACACAAGCAATAGAGGGTAAAGATTAAACGCAGAGCGGCGCAAAGGGAAGCGCAGAGTTTCGCGGAGTATTTTTTATGAGAAATACTTTGCGTTCCTCTGCCTTGTAAATTTAATTTTCGATCATCTCCACAAAGAATGAGATTTACATAATTTGGCAGGTGACGGATCGGAAGTAAAAATTCTAGAATTGAATCAGGGAGTCACAAGACTAATGTTGTATTTTGAGGCATCAAGTCTCCTCCCGGTTATGAGAAACTCTTCAGTTACAAGTATCGTCGTTAACCAGGCTGCTCCTCACATAACTACCATATCAGCCCTCAGTTAGGAAGGTTTTGAACATGAAAGACCAACAAGGATCTAATCGTATTTCTTCAGGCGTAATTGCAGCTGTATCAGCAGCGGTTATAGCGGTGGGTGGCGGTGTAGCTTGGTTTACCACACAATCCAACAATCCTCCCACACCGTCAAACCCTTCTAGCCGCATTGAACAGCCAGCGCAGCCATCAACTAGGCAGCCAGCTAATGAGCAAACCCCCAACGTTTATTGGCTAAGACCAAAAGACAAAAATGTTGCTTTGGTTCCCCAGCCTGTTAAAGTAGCTTCTGTACTACCCAACCAGGCTTTAGAAGCAGCTTTCCAAAGTTTGTTAGCAGGCCCAACAGAAGGAACAGATTCCACAACCATCCCCAAAGGAACCAAACTGTTGGGGCTGAAGGCGGAAAAAGATGAAGTTCGTGTTAATTTATCTGAAGATTTTACTAGCGGTGGTGGTAGCACTTCAATGATGGGCCGCATTGGACAAGTTGTTTACACTGCAACAACTTTAAATCCCAAAGCCAAAGTGTACATTGACGTGAACGGCAAACCGTTAGATGTTTTAGGCGGCGAGGGTCTAGAGTTACAACAACCACTCACTCGCGAACAGTTTCAAAAAGATTATCCGCTTTAGTCATTAGTCATTAGTCATTGGTCATTAGTCATTAGTTTTTCATAAATGACAAAGGACAAATGACGAAGGACAAATGACAAAGGACAAATGACCTAACGTTTGCTATTTAATACGCGAAAATTACGGGCTTGCTGCTCCAACCTTGTGGCGAGGCGATCGCAAACCCGATTACACAACTCAAAAATCATTTGGTCTTCCACCCGGTAATAGGCGCAAGTTCCTTCACTGCGGCGGCTAAGGATACCTGCTTGCCACATTACCTTCAGGTGCTTTGACACATTTGCCTGAGAAGTCTGTGTTGCCTCTACCAACTCTTGCACGCATTTTTCTTCATCCCGTAATAAGTGTAGCAGCCGTAGGCGCATTGGCTCACTTAATAGGCTGAAGTATTCAGCTACTTGTTGCACCACTTCTGGTGGTAAAGGCAACGTTTGTTTCATCAGGGTTGACCCACAAGGACTGAAAGTTTTAACAATGACTCACATCATATATACATTAATACTTAATCAGGGTTAATTCGCATCAAAGGTTGACCATATTCTACAGCGTCGCCATTTTGGAGGAGAATTTCCATCACCTGTCCAGAGACTTCGGCTTCGATTTCATTCATCAGCTTCATGGCTTCAATGATACAGACTGTTTGACCCTTGCGGACGCGATCGCCCACTTCCACAAATGCCGCTTCCCCAGGCGCAGGAGCGCGATAAAACGTTCCTACCATTGGGGAAGGCACTTCTACTAATCTCTGGTCAATGGTTGAGGGAGAATTTACTGATAACTGCATTTGTGTGCTAGTTCCAGTATTCTCAAATACACGAGATGTGGACATCTCCGTTACCTGACTTGAGTTCATCTGGTTTCCCCCAGATGAACCTGATGTCAAGCCTGAACCTACCACACCGCCTAAAGTCCCTTGACCTACCGACAACATCTGATTGCTAATGCTCACAGCCTTACGGACTGTTAGCTCAAAATCATCGCTTTTGAGCGTGACTTCTGCAATATCTGTTTGTGCGATAGTTGCCAGAAGTTGGCGGATTTCATTAAAGTCCAATGGCACAGTTTTTATTACCTCGACCTATCCGTAAATGAGCATCTTAAGTGTGGCAGGGAATTAATCCCTATGTAGGGATTTAAATCGGGACTTGCATCTCCGTAGAGATGAAAGTTATTCCCTGCTGATATATTTATCTTCTTGAGTATCAACCTTGATGCGTTCTCCTTGAGAAATAAACAAAGGAACCATCACAACTGCACCAGTTTCTAGAGTTGCTGGTTTTGAGCCACCTGTGGCAGTGTCACCTTTTAAACCTGGATCTGTTTGGACAATTTCTAGAACCACAGACTTAGGCAATTCTACTCCTAACACCTGGTCGCCCCACTTAATAACTTCAGCTTCCATACCTTCCTTCAGGTACTTGACGCGATCGCCAATTTGTTCGCGAGTCAATCTACCTTCTTCGTAGGTTTCCATATCCATAAAGACAAACTCATCGCCTTCTTTATAGGTATGCTGCATCGTGCTTTTTTCTAGAGTGGCCTGCGGCACTGTTTCCCCTGCGCGGAACGTTTTTTCCATAACGCTCCCACTCTGAACATTTTTTAGCTTAGTTCGTACAAAGGCAGAACCTTTGCCTGGTTTGACGTGCAAGAATTCAAGCACTCGCCATACAGACCCATCCAATACAATTGAAACACCGGGTCGAAAGTCGTTACTGGAGATCATGAAACTTTCAAATTTTGGAAGACAATCGGCATTTATTGTACCCTTCTAGGGTCGTCATTGGGCATTTCTCATTAGTTAGTTGTCATTTGTCACTTGTACTGAGCGACTTGCCTTGAGCGAAGTCGAAAGGAGTCGAAGTATTAGTCATTTGTCATTTATCCTCCGCCCTTAACGTGGGAAGATTATTTATGGGTTACGTCCAGTCAACAATTCACTGCTGCATTTGAGTTATCCCATGCTTAACTTATTAAAGTCCTGGCTGAAGAACAGCCTAATGGCAATACTGCTGATAACAATATTTTTAGGCATAACTACAGCTGGGTGGACTCCCTCCAGTAGCGCCGCACTACCAGCCGGCAATGCAATTACTGACGGAAAGGCTTTGTTGCGGTATGCACTCCCGATAGATAACAAACCTGTGCGACAACTACAAGGCAGCTTAGAGGACATCTCTGCCCAACTGCGGGCGAATCGGCGTTGGGGTGCTATTTCCAAAGACATCAGCCAAGCATCCCGCATTCTCGATAAACCTTCCCAAATCTTAACAAGCGTTCCCGCAGAACGCCAACCCCAAGCCGAAGCTTGGATTACCGAGTTGAAATCTGGGGTGAGTAAATTACAAGAATTAGCAAACAGCAAAGATAAAGAACAAATTCTGCAAGAGAGAAGCAAACTTTTGAATCTTGTTACTCAGCTAGAAGAGTCAATGGTGAAACAATTTCCCTTTGAAGTGCCTGCTGAGTACAGTAATCTGCCGCAACTTCAAGGTCGTGCCACTATAGAAATCAAAACCAACAAAGGCGATTTGTCCCTTGTCGTAGATGGTTACAGCGCCCCTGTAACTGCTGGTAATTTTGTAGATTTGGTGCAGAGGGGTTTTTATAATGGCTTAGAATTTACCCGTTCTGAAGAATCTTACTTTCTCCAAACTGGAGATCCTGCTGGTAAAGACGTGGGTTTCATTGACCCCAAAACGGGCAAATATCGCGCTATACCCTTAGAAATCTTAGTTAAAGGAGATAAAGCACCTACTTATGGCATTACTCTAGAAGAAGCTGGTCGTTACGTTGATATGCCAGTTCTACCTTTTTCTGCCTTTGGTGCAGTAGTGATGGCTCGTCCCGAAAGTGAAGTAAATGGTGGTTCATCACAATTTTTCTTCTTTTTGTTTGAACCAGAACTCACCCCCGCCGGACGCAATCTATTGGATGGTCGTTATGCCGTTTTTGGCTATCTTACCGAAGGTAAAGAAGTTTTGGATAAACTAAAGGCTGGTGACAAAATTGAATCGGCAACTGTGGTTCAGGGAATAGAAAATCTGGTTGAGCCGCAAGCTGCATAAGATAGGGCAAGAGAGCAGGGGAAGCAGAGGAGCAGAGGGAGAATAATTAATTACTACTAACTCCTAACTCTTAACTTCTAACTCCCCTGATTCAGATTTCCGGCGGTGAATATCTGCTCAACTACGATCCTTAATTCTAGAAAAGTCCGCGATATAAGTTGCTGGGTATCTGTAAAAACTGTTTCTTCGTAAAATCCATCTTCGAGTAGTAACACTGAAATTTTTGCTTGTAGTGGGTCTACAATCCAATATTCAGGAACCTCTAACGCCGCATATTCTGAGCGTTTATGGCGATAGTTGCGTTTCACCGACTCAGGACTAACCACCTCGACAATTAGTAACGGTGGTGACTCAAATACTGCTGAAGCATTTAACAATTCTCTAGCTTGTTCCAGTGTGACTACACACAAATCAGTCAACCTAGATTTATTTCTACCCGTTCTCACCCCACTTTCCCGAAAACTCAGCCAAGTAGAGTTATAACGTTTAATTTCTGCCTTGAAAGCAGTATCCAAAAAATCGACAATCAGAAAATGTTCAATAGTAGGTGGGTTCATTAGCTCTAGCTTGCCATCCACCAGTTCATAATGGAAACCGTTGCCATCATCATAGGTTAAGTACTCCTCAAACGTGATGCTGGTTACTGGTGTTGTTACCATTCCAACTAACTCCTAGACGATACCCTTATCTTAAACAGTAAAGTAAATCATCAGTTTTCTTCGTAATTTTGGAACACGGAAAACCGATTGTGAACAGTGAGTTATCTTCTCAACAAGTAAAAGACATTGGCGAACAAGGTCTTTTAGAAAGATTACAGCGTTTCTGCCCACCAGAAATTATCGGCGATGATGCCGCAGTACTTGAGACTGCATCAGGGCAATCTTTAGTAGTGACTACAGATGTACTGGTTGATGGCGTGCATTTTAGCAACATCACCACTTCCCCAGAAGATGCTGGTTGGCGAGCTGTTGCTGCCAATTTATCAGATTTAGCAGCAATGGGCGCTTCCCCATTGGGAATCACTGTCGGGTTGGGACTACCCGGTGAACTTAGGGTGAGTTGGATAGAACGCTTGTACCAGGGAATGACAGAATGCCTGCAAAAATACAATACCCCGATTGTTGGCGGTGATGTGGTGCGATCGCCTGTTACTACTCTGGCAATTACCGCTTTTGGTCAAGTTAACCCTAGTCAAATTATCCGCCGTTCTGCTGCTGTTGTGGGTGATGCGATCGTCGTTACAGGCATTCATGGAGCCTCAAGAGCAGGCTTAGAACTGCTCTTACATCCCGAATTAGGACAAAACCTCAACAACGAAGAAAAGACGGCTCTAATCCACGCACACCAACGCCCACAGCCACGATTAGATGTCTTACCAATCCTCTGGAAAATCTTAACTCCTAACTCCTGTATAGACGCGATTAATCGCGTCTCAACTCATAACTCTCAACTCCCGATTGCTGGGATGGATAGTAGCGATGGTTTAGCAGATGCGATTATTCAAATTTGCCGCGCGAGTGGCGTTGGCGCTGTCTTAGAACACAGACAAATTCTCCTACCAAAAACTTTTAACCATTGGCTGACACCAGAGCAAGCGCTGGAATATGCTCTATACGGTGGCGAAGACTTTGAATTAGTGCTGTGCTTACCACAAGAATTAGCATCAGCCTTAGTGCAACACCTTGGAGAAGGTGCTGCGATCGCAGGCAGGATTACAGCCGGATCGACAGTAATATTACACAATGAGCAAAAAAAATTCCCTGACCAAGTTCTGAATCTTAGCCAGGGATTTCAACATTTTAGTCAATAGTGCTTTGTCATTTGTCCTTTGTCTTTTGTCATTTGTGAAAAACCAATGACCAATGACTAATGACTAATTACTAATGACTAATGACAAATTAATTATTGCCACTTTTCGGCTACCAACTCTGCCAAATCCAAGACTCGCTGGCTGTAACCCCACTCGTTGTCATACCACGCCATAACTTTTACTAAGTCACTGCCCATAACCAAAGTCAAGCTGGAATCGACAATCGAAGAAGCGTCAGTACCTTGATAATCAGAAGATACTAGTTCTAGTTCGCTGTAGTCCAAAATCCCTTTAAGTGGACCTTCGGCAGCATCCTTGAGAGCTTGGTTAACTTCTTCAGTAATAGTACGCTTCTCAACCTGAACTACGAAATCTACCATTGAGACGTTCGGGGTTGGTACGCGCAAGGCAACGCCATTTAGCTTGCCTTTCAGGTCTGGGATAACCAGCGCCACTGCTTTTGCTGCACCAGTAGAAGTAGGTACAATGTTTATCGCTGCGGCCCTTGCCCGTCGCAAATCCCGGTGAGAAGCATCTAGCAAGCGCTGATCGCCTGTATAGCTATGGGTAGTGGTCATCGTACCTTTGATGATGCCGAACTTATCGTTCAACACCTTGGCGATTGGTGCCAAGCAGTTGGTAGTACAGCTAGCGTTACTGATAATGTGGTGTTTGTTGTGGTCATAATCATGATGATTGACACCAACCACAAAAGTACCATCCTCGTTTTTACCAGGAGCGGTAATCAGAACTTTCTTGGCTCCAGCATTTACGTGCTTGAGCGCTCCTTCTTTGCTAGTAAATACCCCGGTTGCTTCGATAATTAGGTCAATTCCCCAATCTTTCCAGGGCAAGTTTTCTGGGTTGCGATCGGATACGCATTTGATGGTCTTACCGTTGACGATGATAGAGTTATCATCGGCACTAATCTCAGCACCCTTGATCTTCCCTAGCATTGAGTCATACTTTAGCAGGTGAGCATTGGTTCTAGGGTCTGAAGTGTCATTAATAGCGACAAGTTCGATCCGACTATTCTCTCTACCCACCCAGCAACGCGCAAAGTTACGTCCAATCCGTCCGAAACCGTTGATTGCAACTCTAATCACAGTGTCTTGCCCTCTGTATTTATGCTTATTATGTTGATATCGTTGACCCCAATCATATCGCAAAGGGGGGGGGCACTTTTAACCATAAAGTGTTAGATCAATAAAAAAACACATAATTTATTCAGATTTGTAAGAGTAGAGATTGTTGTTAGTGATATATGATCTGACCGATTCTGGGACTAAATAACGAATTGACTGGCGTTCGCCCTTGGCGTTGACGAAGTTATCGCGGCAAAATTTGCGAATTAGACTTGACGAAACTCCGACTATTGGTATATTCAAGAGTTGCCAGTGAATGAGCAAAGACTGCTTTTTGAGTTGTTGCTCTACTTGCTTGCAGATTAATTTGCTTTGAGTTATAGTCTCACCACCGAGCTGTCGGGGTGCGATTAACCAATTACACATTTGTGCTACTTCGTGTCCCCGGTACCAACTGGGTAAGGTTTGGAAAGTATCCAAGCCCACAATCCAGTACCAATGAGTATTGGGGTAACAAGCACATAAGTCAATTAGGGTGTTAATGGCATAAGAAGTCCCAGAGCGATTAGTCTCCACTAGTGAGACAGTAAATGCTGGGTTATCTTTAATGGCTAATTGCAGCATTTGCACGCGATGCTCAAACAATGCTGCTTCTTTGTGAGGAGGGTTTAAGGATGGCACCCAAATTACTTTTTCAAGGGATACTTGATGCAAAGCTGTCTCGGCTACGAGCAGGTGTCCCCAATGAATTGGATCGAATGTGCCACCAAAAATTGCTAGTTGCTGCATCCAGATCAGCCTGGGTTATATGCAATTGAAAAATAGTTTCATTACCAATGTACTATTGTACTCAATTTACGCCTAAACTTGATGCAATTTCAATTTAGTTTCACTAAACAATGTATTATGTAGCCAATTCCAGTAAGGTAGCCAAAAATATGTATTTGACATTACAAGAATTTCTTTCCCGATGCAGCCAAAATTTTCAGAATAATCTTAAGAACAGTTCAGAAATAGCAAAAACCTCCAACCAAGGTAAAATCATTCTCAACCAGGAAAGCCAGAGCAGAAATATCATTTGGGCATCAAACATGAACATGATACAGGAGTAGTTACGGTAAAAATCAAATTCCTGTTATGATACGCGTGTCTTTTGTGATTATGGTGTGGTGTGGTGTAAAAGGAGCAATAAATGACTAATTCTGTAGATTTTAGTGGTAGACCATTTCATTTCATTGGCATCGGTGGCATAGGTATGTCTGCTCTGGCATACGTTCTTGCAAAGCGTCAATTTCCAGTATCAGGTTCGGATCTTCGTCCCAACCACATTACGCACAAGTTGGAATCTATCGGTGCTCATATTTTTGGTAAACAAGAGGCAAGCAATCTCGAATTCTTTCACCCTCAGGTATTAGCTAATCCAGTAGTATTAGATTCACCAGAAGAATTACCTACTGCTACTAAGTCAAAACTGCCTCAAGTCATTTGTTCAACAGCAATTAACACTAATAATTTAGAATACAAAGCAGCGCTGGAATTAGGTTGTCCAGTTTTTCATCGTTCAGATGTCCTAGCAGCTTTAATTGCGGATTACTACAGTATTGCAGTGGCAGGAACACACGGCAAAACTACAACCAGTAGTATGATTGGCTATATGCTTCTGGAAGCAGGCCTAGATCCAACAATTTTAGTCGGTGGCGAAGTCAATGCATGGGAAGGTAATGCTCGATTAGGACAAAGCCAATATTTGGTAGCCGAAGCAGATGAATCAGATGGTTCTTTAGTAAAACACGCTCCCGAAATTGGCATCATCACCAATATTGAACTCGATCATCCCGACCACTACGATACATTAGAAGAAGTCATTGACACCTTCCAGACATTTGCTAAGGGTTGTAAAACTTTAATAGGTAGTATTGACTGTGCGACAGTGCGCGATCGCTTGCAACCCACAATTACCTACAGCTTGCACTCAGATACCGACGCTGATTACACCGTCACCAATATTGATTATCGTGCTGATGGTACCACGGCTTTGGTTTGGGAAAAAGGCAAAGCTTTGGGCGTGTTGACATTAAGGTTGCTCAGTCGGCACAATCTCAGCAATGCTCTAGCCGCAGTAGCTGTTGGTCGCGCTTTGGGTTTAGAATTTGGAGCAATTGCCAAAGGTATCGCCACTTTTGAAGGAGCAAGACGACGCTTTGAGTTCCGAGGTGAAGTCAATGGCATTACCTTTATTGATGATTATGCTCATCACCCTAGCGAGATTCGCGTTACTCTCGCCGCAGCCCGTTTACAGGCAAGACCAGGGCAAAGAGTGGTTGCTATCTTTCAACCCCATCGCTATAGCCGTACACTGACCTTTTTAGATGAATTTGCCGAGTCATTTACCCACGCTGATTTGGTGGTGCTGACTGATATTTACAGTGCAGGTGAACCTAATTTAGGGCAAATTAGTGGTGAACGTCTAACGGCGGAAATTGCTAAACAGCATTCTCCTGTCGTTTATCAACCAACTTTACCCACAGTGTGTGAGTACTTGCTACAAACACTACGCCCAGGAGACTTGGCACTGTTTTTAGGGGCTGGAAACTTGAACCAGGTGATTCCTGAAATAATTACGACACTTTGTGAGCCGACTAAAGCCACATCTTAAGTCGAGACTTTGTGAAGTTTTATTTCTGAGCAAAGCGCTCCTCTGGCAACGGTTTCATCTGTGAATTTTATTACCGTATATTTGCGGTAGATTAATGTAAAAATTTTACCAAACTAAAGTAAAAATGACTATTTCCCAGGCAGCTGGAAACGTCTGCACAGTTTCTGCTTTGAATACAAAGAAACCCCAAATAACTAATTCGGTGGAGAGTGAAGTAATCTACTTACCCAATACTGATTGTGCGATCAAGTCCCAGGCTTCTTTGTCAGCGTTTACTTCCTATAGAGTTGGAGGAGCCGCTGATTTATACGTTGCCCCCCGAAACTTAGAAGCACTGCAAGCAAGTCTTAAATACGCTAAAGAACGCGATTTAAAGGTGACAACACTGGGAGCAGGTTCTAACTTGCTGGTGAGTGATGGTGGTATATCAGGCTTAGTCATTGCTACTCGTCATCTCCGCTTCAGCAACTTTGACCCTCAAATCGGTCAATTAACCGTTGCTGCCGGAGAATCAATTCCTAGCTTGGCATGGGCGGCAGCAGAATTAGGGTGGCAAGGATTGGAGTGGGCTGTTGGTATCCCTGGAACAGCCGGAGGTGCAGTGGTAATGAATGCAGGGGCACATAATAGCTGTATCGCAGATATGTTAGTTAGTGCCGAGGTACTTTCACCCGATGGTACGCTGGAAACTCTAACCCCGGAACAGTTAGGTTATAGCTACCGCACTTCATTATTGCAAGGTGGCGATCGCATAGTCACCCAAGCCACCTTACAACTCGCGCCAGGTGCAGATCCAGCAAAAGTTGTGGCAATTACCAAAGAACACAAAAAGCATCGGTTAAACACTCAACCATACAACTTTCCCAGTTGTGGCAGTGTGTTTCGCAATCCCAAACCTTACAGTGCTGGCTGGTTAATTGAACAAACTGGTCTCAAAGGCTACCAAATTGGTGGCGCACAAGTAGCACTACTACATGCTAATTTTATCGTTAATCGTGGTGGAGCAAAAGCTAGTGATATCTTCTGTCTCATTCGCCACATCCAACATCAAGTACAAGACCGTTGGTCTATTAATTTAGAGCCAGAAGTCAAAATGCTCGGAGAGTTTCAAGGTGCTTGTGGATAAAAAATGGGGAATTGGGAGATGAGGGAGAAGAATTAATAACCAATGTCCTACTCCCTACTCCCTATTCCATACTCCCCACTCTATGACGCATTAATTATTGGTAAAAAAAGAGTCAAATTACTTACCGCATCTATAATTGAATTTGATTTGTTATTCAACGCATACGCGTACAAATAATTATGACAGGAAAAGGACAGGGATTCGGCTTTGGCTTAGGAAAAATGAAAGAATTAGCCGAAGCTTTTAAGAAAGCGCAGCAAGTTCAAGAAGGCGCAAAGCGACTCCAAGAAGAATTGGAGCAAATGGAGATTCAAGGAGAATCTGGCGGTGGTCTTGTAAGGGTGATTGTCAGTGGAAACCAAGAACCCAAGCGGGTAGAAATTTCTCCAGATGCTTTAGCAGAAGGTGCAGAAGTACTTTCCGATCTTGTAACAGTGGCAATGAAAGAAGCCTACAACAAGTCCACAGCAACAATGCGGGAACGCATGGAAGAATTAACCAGTGGGTTGGAGTTACCTGGATTTTAATCATTGGTCATTAGTCATTAGTCATTAGTCATTGGACAAAGGACAAATGACTATTGACAAAGGACAAATTATATCTATGCCTTACAAGTTGCTGTTTGTCTGCTTAGGTAATATCTGCCGATCGCCATCGGCAGAAAATATCATGAATCATCTAATTGAGCAGTCTGGCTTGAGCGAACATATCCTCTGTGACTCTGCTGGTACATCTAGCTATCACGTTGGTAGCCCACCTGACAGACGCATGAGTGCGGCGGCGGCTAGTAAGTTGGGAATTAAACTGCGTGGTCGAGCGCGCCAGTTTGAAAAGTCAGACTTTCAAGACTTTGATTTAATTTTGGCTATGGATCGAGAAAATTATCAGAACATCCTCACTCTCGATCGAACTAAGCAATATCAGCATAAAGTGCGTTTGATGTGCGACTTTTGCTCTCTACACACTCTAAAGGAAGTTCCAGATCCCTATTATGGTGGTCAAGAGGGATTTAATCAGGTTATTGATTTATTGATCGATGCTTGTGAAGGTCTGCTGACAAAAGTTAAAAGAGAAGAGTTAGGAGTTAGGAGTTAGGAGCTAGGAGTTAGGAGTTAGGAGTTTTAATTCCTCACTCCTCACTTTTAACTCCTAACTTTTATTCCACCAGACCATGCTTCATCGCATAACGGACTAATTCCGCGCGGTTGCTGGTTGAGGTTTTTCTTAATAAACTGCTAACGTACTTTTCCACAGTTCGAGGACTCAGGTGTAGCTGAAGACCCATATCGGCATTAGAAAGACCATGAGTCAATAACTCTAAGACTTCCTGTTCTCTATGAGTTAGGGATGAGTGCAGATGGGATTTCTGAATTTGAGTGGACAGAGAATTATGGGCATCCGTCGCTTTTATCGAGCCGGAAATGCCCAAACTATCTTTCTGAGAAAAGCGATACTCTGATTGGATGATTTGCGATCGCTCCAAAAGATTGCGGATTGCTGCTGCTAACTCTTCCAGTTCAAAAGGCTTGGGTAAATATAAATCGCACCCTGACTGGTAGCCCAGAATTCTTTCTTGGGTCTTAATGCGTGCCGTTAATAAAATTACAGGCAATAAACGAAACACTGGTTGTTGACGCACCCGGCGCACCAGTTCATAGCCATTCATCCGTGGCATAACAATATCCGTGACAATCAAATCAGGATGATACTCATCCACCATAAACAAAGCCTCTTGACCGTCATTAGCCACGATTACTGAGTAGCCAGACAGTTCAAGATAGTCGCTAACAGACAGACGAGTGCCCAAATCATCATCCACTACAAGGATCGTCAAGGGCATGGATAATACACCCCTAGCATTTTTTTACTCAGAAATTTGCTTTTATGTACTCCGTTAATGAACACAGGCAATAATAGTGTTCTTATGTTTCATACTATGACAGGATTACCAGCTAATGACTGCTCTCAGGGTTTATTTATAAAGGAAATCTTAAATCATTAGGAAGGTTAACGAAATGTAACCACCTTAGACTCCCTGTGCTTAGGAGGCATAGAGAGCTTTGTAATTTGTAACAACTCATCATTAGCGTCATACCAATTCTTTGTCAGGACTTATGCAAAAGAGAAGTGAAAATCTTGATTTTCTGTAGAGACAATTCATGTAAACGCCAAGAAGCAAGTTACACAAAGTTTTTCCTAAAGAATCGGCTTACCACAAGGTATTGCCTTTACTTGATGTGTAAGCCCTATTTGTGAAACTGCACAAAATCAGGCTTGGTGAGACAACTTGCTCAAGCAACTTGTTTTATGAAATCTTAGAGGTAATCGGTATCAGCTAACTTAAAGTTGCCAGAAAACCTTAATTGTGAACTTAGAAAAGCTAAATTAGTGATATACAGTTCACCATTTATAGCGGTTCTAAGATACACCGTATAATTCATAAGCCAATCCAAATAATTTTTTAGGTACATTTCAAGCACACAAAATTATCAATGAGCGACAAGAACGAAGGTTACAAAGTCATTTGCGACAACCGTCAAGCCCGTTATTTGTATGAAATTCTAGAAACTTACGAAGCTGGAATTGAGTTGACAGGAACAGAGGTGAAGTCGATTCGTGCGGGTAAAGTCAATCTCCTAGATGGCTATGCTTTGCTTCGCAATGGCGAAGCATGGTTAATCAATGTGCATATCTCGCCTTACAACGCCAGTGGACAATATTTTAATCATGAACCACGGCGTACACGCAAGCTTCTATTGCATCGTCAAGAACTCCGTAAGCTAATTGGCAAAGTTGAACAGCAGGGTTTAACTTTAATCCCTTTGAAAATGTATCTCAAACGAGGCTGGCTAAAAGTCAGTATAGCTCTTGGCAAAGGTAAAAAGCTCCACGATAAACGAGAAGACCTGAAACGACGCCAAGACCAGCGGGACATTCAACGGGCAATGAAAAGTTATTGAGGATTTAGTGTTGCTAAACTACCACAAAGAGTGAGAAACGTATTGCTGTGAAAGCTATGTCGTATGTCTACAGCGTGAGTTATAAAAATGTTTAGTTTATAGCCGCAGATTGATTTTGTTAAGGTTGAGAACCGATACAGTGGTGAGTGACTTTGGATAGCATCAGGAACTTTTACAATTTATGAAAAGTAATTTCATTACCGCTGTTGGCGCTGGCATTCTCACCTTGAGTATGGGAATTTTACCTTTAACTCTATCTGCACAAGCTCAGACAACTAATGACACTGGAGCCACTACTACTGCTCCAACAACGACTACTGACAACCGCAACGATTTTGATTGGGGTTGGCTGGGATTGCTTGGTTTATTCGGTCTAGCTGGGTTGGTTGGCAAAAAGAACGATCGCGAATCTGTAGCTTATCGCGACCCTAATGCTCCAAGTGCCACTACCTACAGAGACTAGTACCGCAAGGCGGAATTCAAAATTCAAAATTCAAAATTAATACAGCGTAAGCGTTTCATTGATTTTGAATGGTGGTTTATTTACACCGTGTTGTACTAGACAATTCAAAGTTTATTCATGGAAAATTCAAAAGTTGTCAATTGTTCGGTAAGTAAACAACTGACAACTTATTTATATTAGTTTGTTGCTGGATCTGAGTTAGTTGTATTTGTCTGGTTTTGAGCTAAAGGTGTCCAATAGCTGGCAATTAAGGCAACGATCAGCCACCAGAGGGTATTGACTTCAGGACGATACCAGACAGTATCTACGGTGCCGTGAGCTAGCATACCCAACAAAGTAGCGATCGCTCCGATTAACCAAAATCCTTCTACACTTCTGATTTGTCGCAATCGTCGTACTTGCAAAAGTGCCGTATTAAATGTGACAATTAGTAGCCAGAGAAAGCAGGCTAAACCAACAAAGCCAGTTTCTACAGTCACTTCAAACAATATCGAATAGGCGCTCAAAGCAGTGTAACGAGGACGTTGGTAGAGGGGATAAACTTTATTAAAAGAGTTGTGACCAGGCCCAATGCCGAAAATCGGGCGATCGCGAATCATTTCAAATACAGCATCCCACACATTTCGGCGAAAATTATTACTGCTATCCTTACGGTCGGCAAAAATACTAAACACTCGCAGCCGCACTGGCTCTACAAATATCACTGCTAGCAACAATACACCGATCAAACCTCCTAAAACAATCGGTATTGACCAAGTACGCCAAAAACGAGGCATTTCCACGCTTTTCCAAAAAACTAGCAATGCCATCACAGCTAAAACTGCCACCACTAGTCCAATCCAACCGCCACGACTAAAAGTCAGAATCAGGCAGGAACTATTGACAATTAGCATCGTTAATGCAAGAGCTTTTTTAGGCCAGCTTTGCCATGCAAAAATTGCCACTAAGCTAAAAATTACTGCTGGTAAGAGGTATCCAGCTAATAAGTTGGGATTGCCTAAATAACTATAGACTCTTGTAGTCTTAGACATAGGAGATTCTGGATCGACCCAAGTCGCCAGTGCTGTGGCTCCAAAAAACCATTGCCGCAACCCGTATACACTAACAATTAACGATACGTGCAGATAAAGGATGATAATCCAAGAACGGAGGCGAGGCGACCTTAATACCCTGGCACAAAGGACAAATAGTAGCAAATACAAGGTCAAGGTTCCCAAGTCGTTAAGTGCCGCTTTTTTCACTGGTGATAATGCTGTTGCGATTGCAGCGACTCCCCAGTAGAGCAATACCAGTAAGTGAATGGGAGTGACTGACGAGACATTTGCTGGTGTTACTTCATCAGATAAAGTCAACAACAGCCAAAATCCGACACAAGCCACCAGCAAAAAACCTACCAATGTACTCGAAGCAAAAGGTGCTAAAGCATATATTAAGCTGAGTAAAGCCGCTGCGATCGCATCTCCCCATTGAAGCAAGACGCTAGTTTGCCGCCAAGAACTTAGCAGTCCCACCAGAGAGCGGTGTACATAACTGGTAGCAAGATATTCTTTGAGCGGTAAAGTTGATAGAGTAAATCGTTGCCAGACTAAATTCATAAAAAACATTGCGATCGATTAGTCTGCCGACGCAGAACTTGGAATCGATCATAATGCCTATAGCTATAAAAAGGTAATAACAGAAATTGCCGATCGCGTGATGGCGCTCTTACTCCTAGCCATCAGCCAATAGGAAGTTAAGAATAGTTCTTCATATACTTAGTACAGCTTGATGTAAATTAGTGGCGAATTGAGGATTGAAATTTAAAGGCATAGGTAAGCGCAGAAGCACACAGAGAATTAATCAAATCTAGATAGAAAATACGTCTTTCCCAATCTCCATTACCCCTTATCCCCTTCTTGGTACCCCACCTTCCCCTTATCCCCACAATTAGACATCGCTAATTGCTTGTGAGGAAGTCGCTAGTTGCAGTGGTAAAGAAAGCACATAACGATATCCTGATTCTGGTGAACCTTGAATCAAAATATGTCCACCATGTAATTCTGCCAGTTGACAGCTTAGTAATAGACCTAAGCTTTCACGAGAAAGACTTCCATGTGATTTAGCTAAATTTATACCTGAACTAGTAGCAAAGAAATTTGAGTGGGAATCACTCAAGTTTTTGGAATTTTCCACTGCTACTGATAAAGTATCTAATTGTTCTTGTCTTTCTGTATGAATATTGTAAGTTGCTACCTCACCTGTCAGTTCCAGCAGCGACAAAGAATTGAGACGGAAGTAAGGATCGACCTCTGTTATGCCATCCCCTAACCAGGGATGGGAAACCCAAATAGTAATGTTGAGCGTATCTTCTTTGTAAGAAACATGAATGCGAACAATGCTACCTGTAGCCGAAAGTTGAATCACACTGAAAACCAGATGATAAAGCATTTGCCGCACCTTGTCTTTATCTAAAGGCCAAATGCGATTGCGTCCCGGTTCTATAGACAGGCGAATATCTTGCTCGCGGCGATTAGCTACTTCTTCTAGGGTATTGATAGCTTGTTGGCATAGCATTTCAATATCCACGGGAGCTAGATTTAATACAGTTGAGTTTTCATCCATCGCTCCTAGTTCGGTAATTTCGTTTACTAAGGAAAGTAAATATCGACCACTGTGTTGGATAATTTCTAAATATTCTCTCTGCTTAGTCGTCAAAGGCCCATAAATCTCACGTCCTAAAACACTAGCCATACCGAGTACAGATGTTAAAGGCGTGCGTAACTCCTGAGTTAGCTGACTCAAAAGTTCTAGCTTCAGTTGCTTAGTAGAAACAGAATCGCTATCTTGAGTGGATGCAGTGATTTTAATTTCAGTGTTGCGTTCCTCATTCAGTGAAAATATCGGAACGTTCTTGGCAGCGCTTGATTCGAGTTTCCCTTGCAGGAGTCTATTACGTTCAAATTCACTCATGCTCCAACGAGCAATGATTTGTAAAAACTCAATATCTCGGGTTGTAAAATTGCGCGGGACTAAATCCATCACCGCTAATGCACCTAAACAATTTCCCTCAGCATCAATTAATGGCGCTCCTAAGTAAGCACGAATACCATAATCTTGCACTAACTTGCTGCCAGCAAGTACTGGATCGGTAATTTTATGTGTATCATTAATTACAAATACTTGAAAGTTGTCTACTACCTGAGTGCAAAATGATTCCCGGCGTAGTAGTTGGCGGCTTTGTGCCAAATGATTCATTAGTCCCAGTCTAGATAAGCCGATCGCCGATTTGAACCAATGGCGTTCCTGATCCACAAATCCCAATATCGAAATTGGTGCTTCCAAAAAGTGGGCAGCAGTCTGTGTGGCTTCTTCAAAAACCGGAATCGTTTCTGGTTGCCGCAAACCTAAATCGGACAAAGCTTTGAGGCGTTGCTGTTCTCTTGATTCATGAGAATCCCAACCATCCTTTAGGGCAAATAATTTGTTTTCAGGCTCGATCATTGCCACTGCTACCTTAATAATTTCTCTATCGTGTAATTGACCCAAGTCCTATTTCTAGGTTATCAATTGCTATTTTTAAGCATTCCCTAATTTTGCCTCTGACAAACAAATTTAGGGCAAAAATTTTTCCTCCCTTGCATTAAGCCAAGATGTGGTGTCTGCTAGTTACTAGTTACTGGTGCTGAATGTTCTTTATTTAGCACTGATGTAGTCTTTATTGCTTGAGATTTTGCAATCAGACTGCGTTAGATTTGAATTCAGTCAGGGTAAGCTAATGCTAAGGATACAATACAAAGGGGCTGTCATTATTTATGTATATAAGGGAAAATTTTGACAAGAACATTCAAAGTAAATTTACTTAAAAAATAGATGTTAGTGTAATTAAATATAGACATTTTACTGATAACAGCTAGCACTTAGAGATGATAATCCTAATGCAGGATGACCTAAATAGGCCAACCATCTCTCCACGGATTAGCAAACTACCAAATTATTGAAAAGCCCAGTTTCTGAACTTTTTGAATTTTGAGAGAAGTCTGATGGCAACTTCGGGCGCTCAAATTAAGAGGGCGTAATTTTGAAAGCCATAATCGATTAAATAATTGATCTAAGCCTTTATCCAATAGATTAAATCTATGACAATTTCATGCCGAAAATTGTATAAGATTTTCTATTTTTCCATGTGAGGAAACATTTTTTGAGGACGACTGGTAATGAATAAAATGACTATTAGAGTTCCTTTTGTAGACCTAAAGTTACAACATGAACCAATTCAAACGCAATTGCAAGATGCAATCCAATCTGTATTGGAACGGGGAGATTTTATTTTAGGGCAAGCACTTTCAGATTTTGAAGCAGCATTTGCGGCAGTATCTGGTACTGTTTATGGAGTTGGTGTGGCATCAGGAACAGATGCGATCGCTCTGGGATTACAAGCGTGTAATATTGGTGCTGGCGATGAAGTAATTTTACCCGCAAATACTTTTGTCGCCACCTTAATTGGGGTGCTACGTGCTGGCGCCAAGCCAATTTTAGTAGATTGCGATCGCCAAACTGCTTTAATTGATTTAAGAGAAGCAGCAAAGGCAATTACGCCTCAGACTAAAGCAATTATCCCCGTGCATCTCTATGGTCAGATGGTATCACCACGCGATCTAATAAACTTTGCCGATACCTACAAACTCCTAATTTTTGAAGATGCCGCCCAAGCACATCTGGCCCAAAGAGACGGATATTATGCTGGTTCAGTAGGAATAGCAGCAGCTTTTAGTTTCTATCCCAGCAAGAATTTGGGAGCATTTGGGGATGGGGGAATGCTGCTGACACGAGATTCAGATGTGGCCCAGAAGATGGTGCGCTTGCGAAATTATGGTGCATCGCAAAAGTATTTTCATACTGAACCAGGTACGAATAGCCGCTTGGATACTTTGCAAGCAGCAATTTTGCACAAAAAACTCCCATCTTTACCGCAGTGGAATCGCGATCGCCTGACTATTGCCCAGCAGTATGATAATGAACTAGCACCTTTGGCAACTACTGGAATTATTCCTATAAAAAATCAAAGTGATACAGGACACGTTTATCATCTTTATGTGATTAAAGTAGATGATTCTTGCCCAATAGAACGCCAGCAACTCCAGGAAAAACTCACAGCAGCGGGAATACAAACTGGTATTCACTATCCAATTCCTTGTCATCTCCAGCCAGCATTCACCAACTTAGGCTATCAACTGGGAGATTTTCCCCAAGCAGAGAAGTTGTCAAAGCAAATATTATCATTACCGATGTATCCTGGTTTAAGTAGTAGCCAAGTCAAAGAAGTTGTAGCAGCGATCGCCAATGCAGTCTCAACAAGTTATCAGGCAGACAATTTATCTCCTGCTAACCTTGGCAGCGTGGTAGCCTGAAGTTAATTCATACTTAATTTGTCCTTTGTCCTACCCTGCGGGAAGCCCCTGGCGCGTCTATGTCCTTTGTCATTTGTCTTTTCTCATTTATCCTTTGCAAATGACCAATGACTAATGACCAATGACCAATGACTAATGACCAATGACTAATACTGAAAATCATGGCACTCCAGCAACAGGTTAAAAATATAAACGCATCAGGCTTGTTAAATATAGCTATTTTAGGCGTTTTGCTGCTGCTTTATGCTCCAATATTGCTACACTGGTTGGATGGTTGGCTGCACAAAAATATCAGTACAGAACACGAATATTTCAGTCACGGAATTATTGGCCTACCATTTGCGGCTTATCTGGGCTGGATGAACCGGAAAAAGTGGAAACGTTTGCCAGATACCATCAATCCTTTGGGCGCTGTTTTATTGTTATTAGGGGCAGTTTTTTATCTTAGCGGTGTTACAGAGTGGGTTAACCTTTCCTTGCCCGTGATATTAATCGGATTATGCTTGTGGTTTAAGGGAATAGCAGGTTTGCAATTACAAGGATTTCCCCTACTACTAGTATTTTTAGCCACCCCAACAGCATTACCCTATCTTATTGCTCCCTATACTTTGCCTCTGCAAAGCTTCATCGCTGGCACAGCAGGCTTCATACTGAATCAATTTGGTATGGAAGTAACCGTAGATGAGATCAATCTTTACGTGGGAGGACGGATTGTAGAAGTTGCTCCCTATTGTGCAGGGCTGAAAATGTTATTTACGACTCTCTACGTGGGCTTAATGCTGCTTTATTGGACAGATGCTTTGTCTTCACGGCGGACAACTATATCGTTTTTATCTCTTGCTGCGATCGTTAGTATTACTGCCAATATCATTCGTAATACTTTACTGACTTTCTTTCACGGCACGGGTCAAGAAGCGGCTTTTAAATGGCTACATGAGGGTTGGGGTGGCGATCTCTACTCTGCTTGTATGCTGGTGTCACTAGTGCCCTTACTGAATTGGATTAATAACTATTTTTCAGCATCTCTAGAAACTGAGCAAGAGGCAGAAAGTTAAAGAAAATTTTCTGCAACTTCTCTTTTGTTCTCCACTCTTCACTCCCAACTCCTTTAATTTTTCATTACTTATACGTAAGTCCTAAATATTACTGAACTCACAATGTGATTTTATAAAGTAAGATTTTGCCTAAGTATTGCAAATTTTACTGATGATTTCCTTCTCTAAATTTTTCAAGGAAAACCAATTGACTCAGGTAGCAGCACTTTTGTTATTGCTACTGCTGCTAGCAATGGCGGGGGTTCCCGGATATCTAACAGGACACTGGCAATGGAAACAACCGCCCCCTGTTCCTACCCTCCACGAATTAAAACAGATCCGCAAGACTGGGTTAACCCTTCCTGGTTGGCAAACTATTGAACAAGCAGAACAGCAAATTGGCGAACATAATTGGTCTTTGCAAGTAATTAAAAAAGAAGGTTCCGAATCCCAAGCAATCCTGCTTTTGTTGCCGCAAAATGGGCCTATGGATCAACCAGAGGTAGAGTGGACAGATGTTAATGGCTGGGGAAGGTCACGCTGGGGAAAGTGGGATATAGCTCAATCTCGCTCTGCCAATTTTACAGTCAAACCATCTGCAAAGTTGGCTTCTAATGTCGAAACTAAAGTAGAAGCTAGGTTTTTTCGCGCCTCTACACCACAGCAAACCTTCGCTGTTTTGCAATGGTATGCGATGCCAGACGGTGGAAATCCATCACCTTTTCACTGGTTCTTGGCAGATCAACTGGCACAATGGCGCAAACAACGCACTCCTTGGGTTGGTGTGAGCATTCTGATTCCAATGGAACCTTTGGGGCAGGTAGAAACATCTTGGTCTTTAGCCCAGTCTATTGGGGAAACAGTTCAAGCTGCATTAATGGCAGGCCCTTTGTAGAGTCTGTTTTGATGCCCTTGCGCAGAGATTTATCAAGAGTATCTCTATAAATTGTGTTCAGGCTGAAACTCATCTAAAATGATGTTAACAACATCAAGTTAGAAATTAAATTTAGCAAAATTATTCTCTTTTTCTTGGTAAATACTTGTAGGTAAAAGAGACATTGAAGGCATTTTTAGAGTAAAATAACCACTCGGCGCGACTAATTTCTATCTAAATATTTTCTGCACCAATGTTCATAGATGCTAGTTATTATATGCGTGGATTCAGCGCCTTGTGTTTTGTCAGTCTTCAAGTAGGAGTTTTCTTAACAACACCTATCCAACTTGTTGTCGCCCAGCCTTTTCCGTCTCAAGGACAATCACCAAACCTATTCCCCTCGCCTGTGCCAGTTAATGAAGTTGCACCTAGTGGTGTAAATGAAGAAATTTCTCCGCAACTAAGTCGCTACCTCTTGGGGCCAGGAGATGCAATTGGTGTTGTGCTTCAGCGTCCTCCCGGCCCATACCGTTTAGGCATAGGAGATGGAATTAGCGTTTCGGTTCAGCGCTTTCCAGATTTAAGCTTTCAAGCTTTAATCAACCCAGAAGGTAATATTGCAGTGCCATTATTGGGAACAGTTTCTTTACAAGGTTTAACCCTAGAAGAAGCTCAAGAAAAAATTCGCTTGGGTTTAAATCGTTATGTCGTCGATCCAATCATAGTTTTAGCTTTAGTAACGCAGCGTCCAGACCTCAGTTTTCAAGCTGTAATTAGTCCAGAAGGCAACATCATTGTGCCACAAGTGGGAACGGTGTCATTAAAAGGTTTAACCTTGGAAGAAGCTCAAGAAAAAATTCGCCTGGGCTTGAGTCGCTTTTTCCCAGATCCAATCGTGGTAGTATCCTTGGCAGGAACGCGACCAGTTCAAGTTACCATTAGCGGGGAAATATTTCGACCAGGAATTTATCCAATTAATTCACCAACACCCCGTGTTGCTGATGCTTTGCTAGTATCTGGTGGTTCAACGTTGAATGCAGACCTGCGACAAGTGCAAGTACGCCGAAAGTTAATCGATGGTTCTGTGATTTCACAAACGATTGACTTATACGCAGCACTGCAAAATGGCGGTTCAATCCCGAATTTACGCTTACAAGATGGAGATGCGATACTCGTGCCCCGTCGTGAAGTTGGTAGTGAGGATGGTTATGACCGCAATTTAGTAGCACGTTCATCCTTGGCCACACCACAGATTAGAGTCCGAGTTTTAAACTATGCTGCGGGTGGTCTTTCCATTCAAGCACTGCCTAACGGCAGTACATTTGTAGATGCTTTAGGAGGTGTAAATCTAGACACTGCTAATCTGAGAGATATTGCTTTGGTTCGCTTTGATTCGGAACGAGGCAGAGCTATTACCCAAAAACTTGATGCTAAAAAAGCTCTAGGCGGTGATGCGTCTCAAAATGTGGCACTTCAAGATAACGATGTGATTGTTGTTGGTCGGAACCTCATTGGTAGAATTACTAATTTCCTGACCACTATTACCCAGCCTTTCTTCAATGTTCAATCCTTTCTCCGGTTTTTTGACAACATCGGTGGTGGATCGAATTAGTAACATTAAAAGAAGTATACAAGCTGAAAATATTTTGAAGTGTAGGAAGCCACATCTCCAACCAATCTTTGAATTTATTAATGGAAAAATCTTAAAGATATCAATCGATATATACAGTAGGAAGTTGATAGCGTCCTTGTATCAAAGCCACTATCTTTGTTTGGTGCTTCCTAAATTTTGAATTTTGTATTTTAAATTTTGAATTGGAGTGAAGCGACCATGACCCCACCAATTGTTAAACGCTATCTGATTGCTTTTGATAAATATAAATGGATTGGACTAGCTAGTTTTGGTTTAGTTGTCGCTGGGTCAACTGTGGTAGCTATGCAACCAGAGCCACCTATTAGCTATATAGCATCTGGGGCACTTACTTATAGTGGGCCACCAGTTTCTTTCTCTGCAACGGGTAATGAAATCCAACAGCAAGGGAAGGAACTAAATGAGGAAGTTTTACTATCAAACCAGATAATTGCAGGTGTGGCGGAGAAAGTTGGTGTCAAGCCGAAACAACTCGGTGCAAGTCTTGCTCTTGCTCTACCTAAAAAAAATGCTAAGAGTGGAGAATTAGAATCTTCTACCTTTGAACTTAAATATGTAGATAGTGACGCCAAACGAGCCATACAGGTTGTGACAGAATTGATGCAAGCAATGATCAAGTTGAGTAGTGACATCAATACTGGGCGCTTACAAGCAATTATTCAAAAGATTAACGATCGCACACCACAAGCTAAACGGGAATTGCAAATTGCTGAAAAGAAGCTGGAACAGTACGATCGCGTCGAGCGAACAGCAATCTTAGCCGCAGAGAATGGCAGCTTGTTAAGCGCCATTACTGCCAGCCAAAATCTCCAACGGCAAATTCAATTAACTATTTCTGGGGTTGATGGTCAAGTTCGCAGTTTACAAAATAAGTTAGGCTTAACAGTCGGACAAGCTTATGTTTCTTCTGCTTTGAGTGCCGATCCAATTATTGGGAACTTACGAGCGCAAATTTATCAAAGTGAATCGCAAATCGCTGTACTCAGAAAAGATTTGCGGCCGGAACATCCAACAATGGTGCAGTTAATGCGTCAGAAACAAGCTGCTGAGGAATTACTACAACAACGTGCTGCTGAAGTTTTAGGTGGTGGTGGAACGGCGGCTCCGCTTCAGGGTAGCGTTGCAGGTATTAGGACTCAAAGCAGTTTAGATCCAACACGCCAGCAATTGGCAAACCAAATGGTGTCTTTACAAACCCAAAGGGAGACACTACAACAACAACTAGCTCAAGAAATCCAACTAGAAGCGCGACTCCGGCGAGAGTATGCTCTAATACCTAATAAGCAATTAGAACGATCGCGTTTAGAACAGGAAGTTGGACTCAAAAAAGCTATCTATGACCAAATGCAGGCGAAGCTAACCGATGCCAAAACCGCAGAGGCAGAAACTACTAGCAGCCTCAGTATTGCCAGACGCCCCGCAGTCACTGTCGATCCCAAACCTCCGAAGAGTGTGCCTATTACCCTTGCTGTGGGTGGTTTCTTAGGTGTATTGATTGGTGGCGGGGTGATATTTTTGTTAGGAGCGCTGGAAGGGACTTTCAAAACCAGGGAGGATATCCGCGAGAGCCTCAAGCAACGAGAAGTGGCACTGTTGGGAGAATTGCCTTTAATGCCAGTTGATGATTTAGAGCCAGATGCTGTACCGGTAGTATTTTCCCAAGATTCTCCTTATTTAGAATTTTATGAGAAATTCCGTAGTAATATGCGCCGGATTGGTGGTAAAAACTTAAAGGTAGTATTGATTACTAGCACCAGTAGCCTAGAGGGTAAAACAGCAAGTGCTTATAATTTGGGTGTCGCTTCTGCCCGTGCAGGTAAAAGAACCTTAATTATCGAAACAGATTTGCGATCGCCTTCCCGTTGTACATCGTTAAAAGTAATCCCTGACCCTGAAGCCACTATTGAACCCCTACGTTATTACGCTAATTTGAGTGAATGTATTCGTTTAGTTCCTGATGTGGAAAATTTATACATTCTTCCCAGCCCTGGCCCAGTACGGCAATCCGCTGCTATTCTTGAATCCAGCGAAATGAGACGGCTGATAGAAGATGTCCGCGAGCGATTTGATTTAGTCATTTTAGATACTAGTCCCCTCAGCATATCCAATGATCCATTGTTAATTCAACCCTACAGCGATGGGATCGTACTAGTGGCGCGACCAAACTATACGCAAGAGAATATGCTCGGTGAAGCTATCGATCAATTGGTTGAATCGGAACTAGGGTTATTGGGAGCAATTATCAATGGTGCTGATATCATCGTTTCTGTACCTGAAGAAGTTGCAAAATCATCAACATTTACATCTGAAGTAGAACACTCAGAAGAAGTTTCAGCGAGTGCTAACAAAAACTAATAGTTTCCAAATAGTGAATTGCTTGTACAGCTTTGGGTAAAACCTTGGCGAATTGAGGGTGGAAATTTAAACAATTTGGGAAAGGCAGTGCGGTGAGGCAGGCGCGAAAGGCGGGTTCCCAACTTGAAGCTATTGGCGAACCCGTAAGAGTCTTGGGGGTTTCCAAAACTTTGTGATTTACTGACTTTAGCTTCTAATAGGGCTAGATACATCAGTAAAAATGATACGCTGTAAGACAGCCCATAAATCTAGTTGTGTAAGAGGAGAAGTTGGACAATTCCTCAAAGCCAGCAGGATGGATACATAGAATGACGAGAGTTTATGCCATTTATATTAAGTAATAAAAATATTTTTAACTATTTAATTGAGCATGGATTCTCTACTCAGTTGGAGTCAGCCCTGTATCAGGTTGAGTCGATAAGAGCAAAAAACTTTAACTTATTACTGACTTTGCCAAACAGTAGGAAACTACTGATTAAGCAGGAACGACACAATCAAGAAGGCAAAACAGCCGGCGAGTTTTTGAGTGAATGGCGAATTCAAGAATTTTTACAAACATTTCCAGAACTTAGCTACCTTCGATCTTCGATGCCAGAGGTGCTTCATTTTGAGGCGGAACATTCTATCATTGTTTTCAGCTACTTGGATGACTATCGGGATTTGGCAGATTTCTACGGCAAAGAAAAGATTTTTCCAACTCAAATTGTTGAGGCTCTAGCCACCGTCCTCGCCACTATCCATCGAGTTACTTTCAATCGCCAAGACTATCAGGAATTCTTCTCGGCAAAACCTAATAATCTTAGCCCTGCTCATGTGCCTAACTGGATTGGCAGTATAGAGCGGATAGAACCAGAAATTTTTGGTGTAGTTCCCGCAGATGGGCTGAAATTCTTTAAGCTCTATCAGCGATACGAAAGCTTAAGGCAAGCAATGAAAGAACTTGCCGATGTTTTCCAACCCTGTTGCTTGACTCACAATGACCTCAAACTCAACAACATTCTCCTACACAATAATTGGGGGCAAGAAAGTGATGGTAGTTTTGCTGTGACTAAGGGCGGCTTAACTTTACATATTAAACCAGAAAAGCATCTCCAACTTGCCGAAAATCCCGCTATAGATGACTTGGTGGCTATCCGAATGCCGAAAAATTTTGTGCAAAGCGGGTTCTACATGGCAGTTGGCAATGCAGGGCCGCGAAGTTATAGTCATCCAAACCGCGAGCCAGAAATCGTGCGAATTTATTTCAATTTCAGCCCAGAAGGTGCGGTGGCGGTCATGGGTAGTCTGACACGCGAGTTGAACGATATCTCAATTCCCTTTACTTTTAAAGTGCTATACAATCCAGGTGAATACAGGCGCTATGACTCAGGAGTTCTGTATTTCGAGAAGAGTAACTATGAAGCCGTCCGGCAGGTGCTTGAGAGTGTCTATGCACAAACAAAAGCGTATTTTAACCCAGATGTCCCCCTATTCACCAAGTTCTTGGCACCAGGGCTTGGTCTAGCAGAGGAACCAGACAGCAAATTTGCAGAACAAGAAAGCTTTGGGATGAACCGCTGCCAAATTATTGCCAATGGTTTACTGGAGGCTTGGCACTCGCTTGATGATTCCCCAGAGGGGCGGATGACTTCTATTCTCAAGCAATTCTCACTTTTGAAAGTTGAATTACTGCGTTCCTACCTCAACCCTACCTCCTTTGACATATATACACCGTTGAACTTGTAATGAAGATTCCTCCATGTGGCAGAGAGGCATTATTACTCAAGCAGAATATTATCTACAAGATAAATTAAACACATACTAAAAGGAAAACTCAAATGAGCGATACTAAAAATAATCAAATTGCAGTCGCCGGAACTGACTTGTTTGCCGATTCTGAAAACTTCTTGAATGAACTGCTCGATAGTGAATTGGTTCAAATAAACGGTGGTGCTTTTAGCAACCTAAGTGCAGTCGAATGTGGCGGCGGGGGAAGGAACTAAGCCTATTACTCTGTGCTCAAGCTTAATTGCTCATCCAAAGCTTGATACTTGGCAGGTAAAACTAATTTTGCCTAGTTAAATATAGAGTGGGTATTAGCCCACTCTATGATTTATTTAATTCAATTCAGTAGGTCAGAAAAAATACTCGTCTGATAAGAAGAAAGAAACTTTTTGTGGCTATCAAACTCAACTATAAAAACTTATTTGATTACTTAATTGATGCTGGTATATGCCAAAAAGACGACTTAGACTATCTGAAAGTTGATGTTAATAGCAAGACTTTTGATTGGGTAATCGAGTTGACCGAAAATCAGGACAAGCTATTTGTTAAGCAGTTACCTTATTACAGAAGTATTGATTACGATTTTGGGATTTCTAAAGAGTGGAAGCTTTATAATTTTTTGCAGTCTCACAAAGATTTAGATTACATCTCATCATTAACTCCAGAAGTCCTACATTTTGATGAAAGTAATTCGATACTAATATACAAATGCCAAAATGATTATATTACCTTACAAAGTTATTATGAAAATCAAGTAACTTTCCCAATTCCGCTTGCAGAATTGCTAGGAACAACTTTAGCAAAGCTACATTCACAGACGATGAATTCTCAGGCGTGCTACACTTTTCTGACTAAGCTGGAAGAATTTAAACTTAACTACCAACTGCCTTATCCCGATCATCTTTCTGAATATCTTGTCAGCCGGATTGAACCTGAGAGTTTAAATAAGAGTCAAGCCCTTTCTTGGAGATTTATTAGTATTTTTCAACAATCTGAAGCTGTGAGGCAAATTGTTACAGAGTTGGTGTTTAATCATCGTCACTGCTGTTTAACACACAATAATATTCAATTTCATAAGATTTTTATACCTGAGCATTGGGAGAAGTTAGTATCGGAAATTCCGAATACCGATCGAAGCCTAATTAAGATTATTGATTGGGAAGTATATAGTTGGGGAGATCCAGCTTGCGATTTAGGAAAAGCAATTCTTGGCTATTTTTTATTCTGGCTCAACAGTGCGATCGCGCATCCTGCTATTGAGATTAAAAAATCTCTACAGCTAGCCACAATTCCTCTAGAAGTCGTTCGTCCTTCAATTATAGCCATGACAAAAGCTTATATCAATACTTACCCAAAGGTTTTAGAAGATTATCCAGAATTTCTCAAGCGAGTTATTCAGTTTGCTGGACTTGGTTTGATTTATCAACTCCTTACAGAATTTCAACTTCAGCCAGAGATAGCTTTAAGCCATCAGCAACTATATTTTTTCATTGCTGCACAATTACTCTGTAAGCCAGAAAAATTTCTGTCAATTTAACAAATTAAGGGAACTGGAAACAGGGAATAAAGGAATAAATTAAGAGATTTTTAAATAGAATGTGGGAGTAACTATCGTGCAATTACCACCTACTTTACAGGAGACTTTACATGATATTGCTGGCAATATTCAAATAGAATTCTCAGAATTTCGCATCAGTAATTCTCACTATCCTCCTATAGAAACTCCTGCTGCTACTGTGGCACAACTGCAAAAAATGCCTCAGTCAATTCAATACAAATATTTAAATTTTCAGTTATTAAAATTTATATATAGCATTTACTTTGAAGGTTCGCGTACAACAGAAATCAGCCCAGGAATTAAGACAAACAAAGAAATTCTACAAGAAATAGATTCGAGAGAAATAGACTGGGAATTTTATGAACAACTGGACAAAAACAATGATGGGAGAGGTTTTTTTCATCCAGGATACCGCATCATAAGACAGGAAGCTGATGGTAGCCTTGCCGCAGAGTTTGATGGTATGATTCTACACATCCAGCGAGAACGTCATCTTCCTTTATCTTTGCAATCAGCTACTGTAAACGATCCAGTAGCAGTATTGTTACCTTCTAGCTTTATTCATGGAAATAGGTATAGAGCAAATGGCGATCGCATAGGTGGTTTACCGCCGATGAAATTTCACAGTGGCGGAATAGTTGTTTACTTCAACTTCAGTCCAGAAGGTGCTGTTTGGACTATGAAATATTTAACGACAAAATTGAATGAAGTCAAAGTTCCCTTCGCCTTCGAGGTATTACACAACCCTTTGAACTACAGTTTGTATAACTCAGGATTTCTCAAGTTTCCTTATAATCCAGACGAGTCTTACCGATACAAAGAAATTCTTTTACCAGTCTTACAGACGATTTATGCAGAAAATAAATCTCACTTTCGGGAGCAAGTTCCCATATTTACCAAGGTACTCGCACCGGGTATTGGGTTAGCCGAACATCCTGCTTCCGAACTGAAGTTTGGACTTCAACAACAGTTTGGAGAAAACCGCTGCGAAATTGTTGCCAATGCAATGCTTGAAGCTCATCAAAACGGTGATGAATCAAAAGAAGCTCGGATCAAATATATCATCCAACACTTTGAGCGATTGGGGCTTGACATAGAGCGTCCTTATCTCAATCCTAACTCGGAAGATATTTACACACCATTAGACTGAGCCAAGCGTGTGAGTTTATTCGTAACAGGTTAAAACAATTAAAAACAGTTAGCAATTTTTTGGCTATGAATTTAAGAAATGCTGTATTTAGTCGCGTCGAAACAAGCCAAATAGGGGAGCGAGAATTACCCCAAAAATAAAACCACCGATGTGCGCCCAATAGGCAACTCCACCAGTTTCCACGCTCATGTTAGCGGCTGTTTGCAGGGTAGCAAGACCGGAAATTACATTTTGCACAATGAAAAGTCCAATTATTACTAGTGCTGGGACTCTGATTGTGGTGATGAAAAACCCTAAAAAGATTAAAGTCATGACTTGAGCGTGGGGAAAGCGGATAATGTACGCACCTAAAATCCCAGAAATTGCACCACTTGCCCCCAAAGAAGGAATCTCAGAATTCATTCCAATAAACCATTGGCACAAGGCAGCTAAAGCACCACACGCCAAATAAAAAATTAGATATTTGGCATGACCCAATCGATCTTCAATATTGTTGCCAAAAACCCAGAGAAACACCATATTTGAGATTAAGTGCCACCAACCACCATGTAAAAATTGCGACGTAAATAACGTTGTCCACTCCCCATTCAAATTGGTGGTTAACTCTTGAGGTACTACTGCATACTCACTTAAAAACCGACTCAATTGTGCATGTGACAGGCTCACCTCGTGAATAAAAACTAAAACATTCATGCCAATTAACCCATAGGTGAAATACGGGGTAATTCGCGTCGGATTTTCATCGTAAAGGGGAAACACAGGTGTTTTTCCTAAATTATTGACTAACTGCAATATAGCTTGTCAGGCTAGCAGTTGCGAAGGTTAAACAATTTCACCTATTCAATCAATCAGCATAATTGAGGGTAAAAACGATACTATTAAAAATTACTTGTACCAAAATTCTTCCTGGGATTTATCGCTAAATAAACCCAACAGTGGGCCGAGAATTGCTCCGAAGATAAAGCCGCCGGCATGGGCCCAGTAGGCAATACCGCCACTTTCCATACCGATGTTAGTACGTGCTTCCAGGCTGGTAAGTCCGTAAAAGGCTTGTTCGAGAAACCAGAATCCTAAAAAGAAATATGCGGGGACACGGAAAGTTGGGAAGAAAAACCCTAAAGGTACAACGCCAAGGACTTCGGCGTTGGGAAAGCGGAGAATGTATGCACCCATAACACCTGCGATCGCACCACTTGCACCCAAAGAAGGAATGCTAGAATCTTGAGCGAAGAACCACTGAGTCAAGGTTGCCAAAACACCGCAAGATAAATAAAACAGTAAATATTTGGCATGACCTAACTTATCTTCAACATTGTTGCCAAAAATCCAGAGAAACAACATATTGCCAGCTAAGTGCAAGAAACCACCGTGCAGGAATTGGGAAGTAATCAAAGTTGCCCACTCTGGTACTGGTTGATGTACAGAGATACCAGCAAAGCTTAAAGTCAGTTCTCGTGGAACCACAGCCGCAAGGTGTAAAAATCCATTTAATGCTTGTGGGGGAAGACTTGCTTCATAAAGAAAAGCGAGGACATTGACAGCAATCAGTCCATAAGTTACATAAGGCGTGATTTTTGTCGGATTATTATCTCTAATGGGAACCACGAGCGTTTTTTCCTGATTTTAAGACAGCAATTCTACAATACGGAATTTTGTAAGTAGTTTCTTCTACCTCGTGGATAGATATCAGTTTAATATTTGAGATTTCTTGTAGGACTTACCTTAATTCTAGGGTCTTTCAGACTGCAAAAGTATTTGAGGATAGTATCGTCGTAACTTAGTTTTTTTGGCAGGTATTGATTCAAGCTAGAGATTTTGTGAGAAGCTGACCATCCAAAACCAGGCTAAGTTGCCCATTAGCAAGAATGCTAGTTCCTTGGATATAAGCAGCAACTGGGATTGCTTCCCCCAGAGGATGGATTACAGAGGATTGCTTGCCGATGATGCAATCTACTTCTACAGCACATAGTTTGTCTAAGTAACGAAATACTAATAACGGCTTATCCTGCTTGAAAGCATTTAGTGTATCTGTACTGTAAGTGGTAACTGGGGCGGGAAGGTAATTAGGAGAAACCAGTACATCAGTCAGTAAATGGATAGGGACGAGCATTTCTGTTGTTGGGAAGCCACTGGTGTCAGAAGCCTGCAAAAATAACATGCGTCCCGCTTGAGTTTGGAGAATTTGTTCGGACTGGGATAAACAAATCTGCTCCACGGAATCGGCGACAAATGCATAGAGTCTGGAGTTGGCTTGACAGACGATAAGTTGAGTAATTTTTTGCTCCAGGGGAATTTGCAACGAGAAGGCTGTACCATGTCCAGCTTTAGATTTCAATACTATTCTTCCTTGAATAGCTGTTAATTGCTTGCAAACTTCAGTTAATTCTGCTCCTAACTCTAAGGCAGCCCGATCGCATAAAACAGATGAAACCTCTGGTTCAAGTATGAGTTCAGTCAGTTGAGTTGTTTGTAGAATATCCCCTGGTTTTGTCAGGGCGAATCCTTGGGCTAAAGCTTGTTGATAGATTTGCGATAAGTTAAGTCCTGCGCCATCATCACAGCCATCAATAATTAGTTGATTTCCCTGCTGATAAACTTGAAATTCAATCATACCGTTGCTATTTTTACCTAGCTGTTGGCGTGTTTGGGAAGACTCAATACTTTGCTCTAATAAATAGCAACTGATATGCAACAGCAGGACACGGAGGCGATCGCTAAACGTGCGATCGACTTGGATATCGCTAATTTGTAAATGTAGTCTAGCAGACTTATCTTGTAGAGCTTGTAACTGCGACCAAAGCCGATGCAATGGTTCTAAGGCTGCTTTTAAAGGAATAGTTGTAACTTTTTTGACTAAATCGGCAGAACGATTAAGTAAATTTTCCTGCTGTATGAGTTCTTGTTTGAGTTGGTGGCGATCGTTATTTAGGGAATGAACAGTTGATGCCACAACAGACGCTTCAGCCAAAACAGATTGCAGAGTACTGTACAATTGCCCAGAGCGAGAAGCAGCCAGAGGAGAAAGGGTATCTGAAATTGCTGCTAAACGTCCTGACCATTCCTGTAGATTATCCAGCAGGCGTTGTAATCGTTTAACTTGTCGGAGCAACTGCCCGATCGCATGTTGCTGTTGTTCTTCGCGACAAGCTTGCCGATCGTAGTTAGTTAGTAATGTTGCAATCAGTGCGTTTAGTTGTTCGAGATGTTGAATATCGATCGGTGTGGCGGTTGGAATACTGGTTGCAACAATGGAGGGAATGAATTCTTGCAAAGAGAGTGCATGGCGATCGCTCGAAGATTTAACTAAGGATGCAACAGAAGTTTCAGCTGGCAGGAAAAATTCTCCCAACCAAGCCTGAAAATCTCCTTCCTCCAGGTTTGCTAGTTCCCCTACCTCAATCGGAAGCTGCTCAGTATCTACGCGATCGAGGCTGGCAGAGTGAGGGCTAGTTTCATCTATTAGTTCCTTGTCTTTAACCGTAACTTGCTCTGGTAGAGATGCAGAAGATTCTACCTCAGCCAAGGAATCGCCAAACTGAATAACTGATTGATGTTCCTGCGATCGCTCTACCGATGTCTCAAGGTTTGTTTCCTGGGAATCGCCAAACTCTGCTTGCAGACGAGCAACAATGGCAGACATCCGCTCCAGAATTTCTACTTCCTCAATTTTCGAGGCTGTTAAAAATGCCATCAACAGCATTTGTAAGCAATCTAATCCTTCCGACAACAAAGAGGCGATTGGAGCGTCAATAGTTGCTCGATACTGATACAAAAGCTGAAAAATCTCTTCTAGTGCAGCCGCAACTATGGCAATCGTATCTAGTTCGGCTGCTATGGCAATCGAATGCAGAGAGCCAGCAGCTTCCATGAGAGCCAAAGCTGTACCGAGGTTACTGTCTTTTGTATAGTTAGGCAACTCCTGCTCCAAGAACAGTAACAAATCGATCGCTTCTTCTAGAAAGCGATCGTCGTTCTGCGGTTGGGGGACAAAATCGGTACTCATCGAAACTCCTGGTTTGTGAAAATTCTATGGCTTCGATACTAGACTTCTTGGCATTTGTAGGGGAAAGGGGAAAAGGTTAAAGGGTAAAGGTTTTTTCTTACCCCTTTTCCCCAAGAGTGCAAAACTATTTTTGCAAGAGGTTTATTGTTTGGAGGGTACAAGCAGCGATGTCGGCGATCGCTTTAAATTGCTCTTGGATTTGCGCGATTGACTCCAGCCCAGCACTGATTTGGCGATCGCACGGTTCGATAGCAGAAACAACGTCTCTTGTTGCTACCTGGAGTTCTTGGAACCATTCCTCTATATTTACGGTGCTTTCGCGGGCTTGACGGGCGAGAATTTCTACCTGTTCGGCAGCAGCTAGCAAACTTAGCTCCTGGTCATTAGTTTTTGTTGCTTCAATAGCTGTATTCAAGGACAAAACTTGAATTTTGCTACTCAAGCCTTCCACAAGGCCAACAAAGCCAGAAGCTTGCTGACAAAATTCACCAAGATATTGCAGCTGTTTATTAGTAAAAGCAACAGTATCTTGAATAGACAATAAATGCTCGTTGGTAAGTTCGGCGATTCTTGCTCCTTCTTGTAAGACTTGGCTCACCTGCTGCAATGGCACTAATAACTGTGAGCGATCGCAGGATTCAGCCTTTTGGGGAGGCGGTGACAGCTGTTGAGCAGGTGGAGCTACTATTTCAGCCGAGTGCAAGTTAATTGTCAACATCATTCCTACTTGTTGCAGCAAACTGCGCTCTGCTTCCTGCCATTGTCGGGGTGCAAGGCAATGCTGAATAACTAACAAACCCCAAGGCTGTTGTTTGACAATCAAGGGTAAGCACAGACTTGCTTGCACCTGAAAGCGTTGCCAAAATTGCTGTTGGCGCGGGGTTAGTTCTAATACTTCAGTTGGGTTATTAACATCGGGTTGAGTAACAAACACATTTATCGGTAGGGATTGGTTGAGCAAGGATGTCCAACCCGGTTGTATAGCTTCAGCGATCGCCCGAGAGCGATTATCTTCCTCAAAGCGATAAATCAGGACGCGATCGGCACTGAGAACATCTTGCAAGGCGGTGGCTGTAGCTTCCAAAAGTGCGGTTTGGCCTTTTGCCTGCTGCATTTGCCGAGCAATTGCCGCCAGTTGTTCTCGCTGAAGGTGAAAAGCCCTTTGCACATTGTCATCATTATCGCTGGGCGAATCCTGAGCCAAAGCTTGGATAAAAGCTTCGATTTGACTTACCTTGTGCTGTAATTGAGCGACCTTTGGCCCCTTAGCAGATTGAAAGACTGCTTTGAGTACAGCCACATTAGCCAAAATTTCTTCTATCTGGATTTGATTGTCAGGCTGGGTTTCAAGATTAGGGTCTAAAGTTGCGATCGTCACAGAAAACTCCTTGGCAGCATCAAGTTAAATCAGTGGGTTTGCCATTGCAATGTCTGGGCGATCGCTCTGGTGTCTAAAATCCAGCGATCGCCTGGCAGAATACCTCGAACAAAATTTAGCAGTTTGTTTGGGGAAAAGTCGGTTGGTGCCGATTGTGCTTGCTGTAAATCCTGCCACTCTACATCTAAGACATGAGCGACTAAAAACCCGATTACCTGATTTTGCAGCTCGATAACCAGAACCATTGGCTTTTCTGGTCGTGACTGCCGCTTCAAAAGAGGCGCATAACCAAGCAAATGCTCCAAGTCAACCAGCCGCAACATCTGTCCTTGCCAATTATAGAAACCTAAAATCCAACTTGGTAAGGCCGGGGCTGGGGAAATTTCTTGGCTAGCGAGATGAATAATGTCCTGTAATGAATGGAATGGTAGCAATCCACTTCCTCGATCGCCCAAGGAAAAACGCAGAAATCTTTGCCGTTGTTCGGCTGATGTCAGCCCAGGAGTTAAGGTTGGGGTTGTTCCGGGCAATCCCAACTTATTAGCCAATATCTGGCTCATGCCTAGAAGCAGGACTTTGAGTGGTTCCTCGTTTGGTGCTACAGGCAAAACAGCCATGTGACTCACACAGCTTAACTCCGCCACTTGCCGATAAGACCACGGCACCGGACGCACAACTTCCAAAGGAATATCGATTAGAGCAGGGGGCTTGTCCACAGGAATGCCACAAATTTCCCCAGTCCGCGTTTGAGTCAGAAGTAAGAAGCGCCCTGAAGTGTCAACCGCAGGGAGAACTTGATGCGCCTGTTGGCCTTGTACTTGCTGAATAAACTTCTGGCGCAAGTCCACAACCGTAATGGTTTGCGCTCCCAAATCAACCATCCCGATACCACTTTCAACCGTACTGCGAATAGGGGGACAAGCAATCACCTTAAGAACTGCACCAACTGGCAGGGCAAATAAATAGTCTGCGATCGCAAAAACAACGACTCGTAATGAGTCGCTTTCGGTTACAGCGCCAGATAATCGCTTAAACGGAAAGGGAGTGTTGAGCATAAATAATAATTCGCAATTCGTAATTCATGAAGAAGGGAAAGGGTAAAGGGGAAAGGGGAAAAATTTTATTATTTTAATGACTGATTTATGGATTGAATTTGATTAGATAGCATACGGCTCAACTCCATAGCTTGATTAGAAAGTTGTGTATAAATTGGTTGGTCTAGATAGCCCACTTCTAACGCTACTCTTAAAAGACTGCGAACTTCACCAGCAGACCCTTTAGCAATATTTAGAAAGTTTAAGTATTCTTTGCGAGAATATCGTTCAAATCCTTCTGGAATATTTGTAGGTATTGACACGGATGCACGTCTTAATTGATCTCTTAAACCAAAGTCTTTACTCAGTTCACCTTCCTTAGTCTTTAAGTATATTTGCTTAACTAAGTCAATACCTTTTTGCCATACTTTTAAATCCTCAAAAGTTTCAATTTTTTTCCTTTCCATTCCTTCCCTTTCCCCTTTAACCTTTACCCTTTACCCCTTCCCCATTAACCAATTCAGCGATGGTGGTTAGGAAGTTTTGTTCGGAATAGGGTTTGGTCAGGTAAGCTTTCGCCCCTAGAGCTAAAGCTAATTGGCGGTGCTTCTGGCCGCTACGAGTAGTCAGCATCACCACAGGAACCCCAGACAAACGCTCGTCTTGGCGATGGTGTTCTAAAAACTCAAATCCATTCATCTGCGGCATTTCAATGTCACAAATCACTAGACCGACATCACCATGTTGCAGCATTTGCGCGATCGCTTCTCGACCATCGCCTGCTTGCAACACTTGATAGTCGGCTTTCTGGAGCGTTTGCACCAAACTTTGCCTTTGGACAACCGAATCTTCCACCACTAATATCGCCACTCGGTTAGGTTGAGCAACGGCTGTATTGACTTCCATTGGCTGTTGTTGCGGTTGCGTTATAGTTAGCTCGGATTGCTGCCCCTCTAGAGTAAGAACAGGCTCAGGCGCAGGCAAGAGTTTAGTTGTAAGACTTGATGCCGGGGAAGTCGGCATTATATCTGTCTCCCAGGTTTGACGAACTAACTCCAATGGGTCAACGATGAGGGTGAGACTACCATTTCCCAACACGCTGTAGCCTTGGATATAACTAGGTAAAGTCAGGACTCTGCCGAGGGATTTAATTACTAATTCCTGCTCGACCAAAATCTGATCGACTTGCAAACACAGGTATTGCTGCTCTGTTTGCAACAGCAGCAGAGGTTCAACGGTGTTGCGTTGTTTGACAGGAAAAGGACTGAGGGTTAAATTGTGGTCTTGGGTGAATAAAGGGTATTTGTAATCCAGCAAATTCGCAAGCGGACGGATAGGAACTAGTTGCTGATTTTGCCCTTCTCCCCACTGCCAGAATTTTTGGCTGCCTTGCCCGTGTAAAGATTGCTGGACTTGAATCTGCTCTGGCTGCGGTAATAAAACCTGGCTAATTCCTTCAGACAGCAAGCCATAAGTAATACCTTCAGATTGACAAACGAGCAAGCGTGCTGTTGTCAAGCTCAGAGGCAATTGTAGGATGAAAGTGGTTCCTTGACCTGAAAGCGATCGCACTACAATCGAACCTTGTAAAGCCTGCAATTGCGTGCGAACGACATCTAAGCCGATACCGCGACCAGATAACTCACCAATCTGGTTAGCGGTAGAAAAGCCTGGTTCAAATAATAACTCTGCCAGTTGGTCTTCGGAGGCGTAGGCGGCTTGTTCTGGTGTTAACAGGTGTTTTTCTATACCTCGCTTACGAATCGATTCCCAGTTAAAGCCTCGACCATCATCTCGTACTTCAATAGTAGTGCGGTTGCCTTGATGGTAGGCTTGAATTGTAATTGTTCCGGTTTCTGGTTTACCCTGCTGGCGGCGAGTTTCTAGCGGTTCAATGCCGTGATCGAAGGCATTGCGAATCATGTGCAGCAAGGGATCGTACAACTGCTCAGAAATAGCTTTATCCACTAGTACCTTCGTACCGCCAAGCTTGATATCGACAGGCTTATGATAAGTTGCTACCATCTGTTGCAGCAGCCGGGGTAATCGATTCAACACTGTTCCCAGTGGCACCATTCTGGCTTGCAGCAAATCTTCCTGCGCTCCTGAGAGCAGTTGCTTGCGCTTTCCGAGACTGAAGCGAGATTGCTGAACTAAGCCATTAACAGCCTCAATCCGTTCTCCTAATTGCACCATGTCTTCTGTAAGATTTTGCAGGAGAATGTGCAACTCGCTATAGTTATCCATTTCTAAGGCATCAAAATTGGATTTTGCCTCGGCAGTTGGAACTGAGCGTGGAGATCCATGTATATGTCGCTGCTTGCGTTCGGGAAGCAAAAGATGTCGATCCGACCAAGTAAAAACTTTACTAAGTTGTTGTTGACAGTACAAAAACTGTAGTAGGGTGTCTTGAGCTGCTTTGTGGATGTGATTAGATTGCAGGTTTTGTTGGTTTTCGTTGATTAGCAATTCCCCAATCGTATGGCTGAGGCGGTCGAGTTGTTCGATCGCTACCCGGATACTGGGAAGTGATGCTGATGACTGAGCCTGGAGGCTTGGTGCTGGTGGTGGAGAAGCGGGCAGTTCTGAGTCTGAGTAGCGGCAGGATGTCTCTTGGTCTCCTATCCAGATTGATTGTAAAATCCGATCTATGGCAGAGGGGGCTACTACCGCATCCTGAGAAATTGGTTCGAGTACCTCTGGTGCTTTCGCTACGGAGTTATCAGTCCGCTTCGGGAAAAACGACCAAATTGATTCCGCTTCGTTTGCACTGAGGAGGGGGGATGGCTGATTTTCAGTTGTAGTCGTTGGTGTTGGTGGGGCAGCTATAGAAACTGGCTGCTTTTGCGGTTCTGGGACAGTAGTATTTAGCCCTGCCCATTCTCGCAATTCTGGAGATATTTCTCCCCCTTGAGTGCGATCGCCTGCAAGTACTGCTGCTTGAGCTGCTTTAAAATTTTCTAAAGCCACCTGAGCGATTTGCAATACTTTGTCTGGATGTGCTTTGAGCGCGTTTAGGGTTGCTTGGGCAATTTCTTCCAATCCAGATAAGCCATAAGATGCTGCTAGTTCGGCAAAAAATTCTGCTTGAGAGTTGAGTGTTGTTTGAATTTGTTGCGGATCTTGGCTTTCGATGTCAGCTGAGAGCTGTTGCAAATCCTGGGTTACACTCCCGGAAAAGATTGACTCTACCACATCAAAGCCAAGTTCTTCCGAACTGGGAAGCGGAGCCTCACGACCAAAAAAGTCGCCTAGTTTATGTTGAAGTTGAGCAAAAATTGAGGCAGTTTTATCGAGTATTTCTGCCTCATTGCAGGACAAGCCCATCAAGGCTGCACTCAAGGGAGTTCGCAGGCACTCATAAGCATCTAGAAGCAAAGCACCCAATTCTGGATCGATTTCCAGTTCTGGAGCGTATAACGCTTGGAATACATCTTCCAAATGATGGGCAATTGTCTTAATCGTTTCCTGCCCAACACTGGCAGCACTCCCTTTGATAGTATGAGCGCTTCGCATCAAGGCATGAACTTTTTCTATGGTTTTTTCATCAAGTAAACCGATAAGATTCTGCTCGATGGTTTGCAACAACTCTGCCGCTTCAGCAAGAAAAGCCTGCTCTAGCTGCTCTTGATTACTGGGATCGGGATTCATAACACATTTTATGAGATTAGTCAACCTTGAACTGGCTAACGCTGGTTTCCAGTTGTTGTGAAGTCGTCAGCAGTTCTTCAAAAGACTCGGAAATGTTCATGGCACTTTGTGAAGTCTTGCGGGCGATAGCCGAAACATCCGTCATTGCCTCTGTCAATATTTGAGATTGCTGACTTTGATGGGAAACTGCTTGAGTAATTCCTTGCACCAATCCACCAATTTCGTTGGTGGCTGCCACGATCGCACTCAGGGAATGACGAGTCTCATCGATCAAGTTCGATCCTTGGACAACTTGGCTAATCCCTACTTCCATTGCTTGGGTAACTTCGTTGGTGCCATTTTGAATTTCTTCCACGAGTCGCTCAATTTCTGTGGTGGCACTCGCTGACTGATAAGCCAGGGAACGAACTTCATCTGCAACCACGGCAAAGCCTTTACCGTATTCTCCAGCACGGGTAGCCTCAATCGCCGCATTCAGCGCCAGCAAATTAGTTTGAGTGGCAAAGTTTTCAATCAGACTCACTACTTTCGAGATTTTCTGAGAAGCTTCACCGAGGCGTTTAATCTTCTTCGCTGTTTCCGAGACGGTTTCCCGAATCTCCAAAATGCCATCTACGGTTCTTTCCATCAGAGAATCGCCAGCTTGGACGGTGTTATTAGCTCTTTGAACTGCCTGTCCTACTTTTTGAGCATCAGCAGCAACTACTTGGGTGGAAGTTACCATCATTTGTAATTGTTCTAGAGCGTTTTCGAGCCGTTCTGCCTGCTGTTGAGCTTGGTCAGATAGTTTCACTACTGAGATAGTGTTATTGCTGGAAGTTTCACTCACCCTGCCAGCAGCAATCTGCACTTGTCGCACTAAATCCCGCAAACTTTGGATTGTAGTATTGTAACCATCGGCGATCGTCCCAATTTCATCTTCAGATAAAGGAGCGCGAACGGTGAGATCGCCTCTGAAAGATGGTTCCAAAGCCATGAGAACGCGTACTGCTCCTTGTTGCAGTTTTTCCCGTGCAGTGCGTTCGCGCTCTGCTGCTTCTGCTAGTTGCTGCTCTTGAGTACGCACTTGTTTTAAGTACTCTGCAAGATTCAGGGCAATACCAATCTGGACGCTGGCTTGGTTAAGAACATCCTCCTCTGATTGCTCCCATTGGCGCGCTGCGCTATTTTGATAAACTCCCATCAGACCCCATAGCCGATCTTCTTGGAAAATCGGCGCAATCATATAGGCTTTAGTTCCCCACAGTTCTAGCAATTGGATGTGACATTCGTCATGACCGACAGTATAGATATTTTCAACCCGCAAACTTTCTTTGCGCGCATAACGCCCGCCTTTGTTGTACTGGAGATACGTATCTCTAACTTTGGCAAGGCTAGTCCCCACAAGCTTCGGCCAATCCCCGGTCACAGACTCAACTACAAATTCTCCAGACCAATCAGGCTCAAAACGGTAAACTCCAACTCGATCTACTTTCAGCAGTTGACGAAGTTCGTGGGTGGCAAACTGGACAAATTCCAGAACATCACCATGAGTTTGGGCCATCTCTGTTAACCGACTTGGCAAGCGATAGGAAAATCGGGCGTTTGCTACTTCCCGTTCTGCCAGTTTTATCAGTTCCTCATTCTTGTTTAAGGTTTGTTGTAAGTATTGCGATTGCTGGACGGCTACCCCAAACTGCGTGCCGATTTTCGCTACCAAGTTGATTTCATTATCTTGCCATTGCCGCGGCCCGTCATTCTGATATGCTCCTAACAAACCCCAGAGCTTGTTGCCAGCAATAATCGGGGTGATGATATAAGCTCTCATCTGGAATTGTTCGAGAATTTTTATGTGGCACTGGGCATGGCCAGAAGTGTAAATGTCATTGATTACAAACGTCTCGTTGTGGCGATAGCGTCCACCTTGGGTTTGTTGGAGGTGTTCGTCTTCCCATACAGTCCTGATATCGGGGCCAACCAAAGCCACCCATTCACGACTTACAGATTCGGCAATAAACTCCCCACCCCAATCTGGATTGAAGCGATACACCGCCAGCCGATCGCATTCTAAGTGCGATCGCAATTCTGGTAAGGCATTGCGGAAAATCGTATCTAGCTCTTGAACTTGGCGGATTTTTTCTGACAGCCGTGTTAGCGCTCGTTCCCCTTCTGCGGTTCTGGCTAACTCTGCATTCTTCTTCTTAAGCTGTTCGATATACTCAACTTGTTGCAAGCCTATACCCATTTGTATAGCTACTTTTTTCAACAGTTGCACATCCTTGGGCTTCCAGTGTCGGGGGCCAGTATTTTGGTATGCTCCTAAAAAGCCCCAGAGTTTGGTTCCAGTAAAGATAGGAGCGATCGCGTAAGCTTTGGCCTGGATTTTTTCTAATATCTCTAGGTAGCACTGAACGTGACCGACAGCGTAAATATCATTGACAACAAAGGTTTCATGATTGCGATAGCGTCCGCCTTGAGTTTCTTGCAAGTGATCGTCCATCCAAATCGTTTTGATTTCGGAACCAGCTAAAGACAACCATTGGTCTTTTACAGATTCGGCAATAAACTCCACACTCCAGTCGGGATGAAAGCGAAATATTGCTAGGCGATCGCACTGTAGTTGTTTGCGTAAACTTGGCAGCAAATTCCGAAAAATTGTCTCAGTATCCTGTGCCTGACGGATTTTTTCTACCATCCCTGTCAGCACTTGTTCTTCTTCTGCTGTGCGCGCCAACTCTGCATTCTTCGTTTTCAGTTCTTCAATGTACTCGGCTTGCTGCACGCTTAAACCCAACTGAATGCCTAATTTGCTCAGTAATCGCACCTCATCGGCATTCCACTGTCGCGGCCCGCTATTCTGATAAGCTCCTAACCAACCCCAAAGTTTGTTTCCAGTAAAAATCGGGGCAATGGTGTAAGCTTTAACCTGAAACTGCTCCAGTAGGTCAATGTAGCACTGGGTATGACCGGAAGTGTAAATGTCATTGACAGCAAGGGTTTCATTGTGGCGATAGCGCCCGCCTTGAGTTTGCTGTAGGTATTCATCTTGCCAGATGGTCTTGGTATCAGAACCAACCAGAGGTATCCAGTCATTTCCTACAGATTCGGCAATAAATTCACCACTCCAGTCAGAGTTGAAGCGATATATTGCCAGGCGATCGCATTTGAACAACTGCCGCAATTCTGCCAAGGTAGTGCGGTAGAGCGTTTCTATCTGTTGGGACTGACGCATTCTCTCCGCCATACGCGCGATGGCGTTTTCTACTTCAGCTACTTGGGTCATTTCTAGATTTTTTAACCGTAGCTGTTCGATATATTCAGCTTGCTGGAGGGCAATGCTCAACGGTTCGCTAATCTGCAACAAAGCACCAGTCTCTTCTTCAGTCCATTTGCGAACATCAGAATTTTGATAAGCTGCTAACAAACCCCAAAGCTTACCAGCGCGGAAAATGGGAACAATGATGTATGCTTTGGCTTGGAATTTCTCTAATGCTTCTACATAGCAAGGTGAAAAACCAGCAGCATAAATATCATTGACTTTGCGGAAGCGCCTTTCTTTGGCGTAGATTCCACCCTGGGTTTCCTTGAGATATGTATCGGGATCGAGTTTTGCAGGGGAGCTATAATCTTTAACACTGCAACGCTCTGAAGATACCATGCCTGTTTTTAAAATGCTTTCTTGTTCCTGAATATCCAATAGAGACGACCAACCAGCAGCCACAGATTCAGCGATAACTTCTCCACTCCAGTCTGGATAAAATTGATAAACGACTACGCGATCGCATTTTAAAAATCGCCGCAATTCTTGGGTTGCAGTGCGGAAAAGGGTACGCAGCTCCGTTGCTTGCCCAATCTTTTCAATAATGCCGAAAACAGTACGTTCTCGTTCAACAAGTTTGGCTGACTCTTCAGAGCGTTGATAAAGTTGTTGCTGATATTGCAACTGTTGAATAGCAATACTAGACAGAGATGCCACCTGCACCATCAATCGCACTTCACTATCTCTCCACTGACGAGACTGTGAATTTTGATAAGCAGCAAGCAAGCCCCACAATTGCTCTCCTTGGAAGATGGCAACAATAATGTATGCTTTGGCTTGATAGCTTTCTAAAATTTTGATATAGCAGTCAGAAAAACCAGCACTGTAGATATCATTAGTGACTCGATAGACCTGTCCGCGATGGAAGGTTTTGCCTTGGGTGTGCTGAATGTAGCTATCTGTACTGTGCGATCGCCCTGTTGTCCCAACTAATCCCCCTTCGTCTGCAAAGTTCCTAACACTGCAATAGTTAACGTTCTTGACAATTGCAGGGTTGTTTCGCTGTTCTTGTAAGAGCGAAACCCACTCAGATCCCACAGATTCAGCAACAAATTCCCCACTCCAATCTGGCTGGAAACGATAGATTGCCACGCGATCGCATTTTAATGACTGTCGCACTTCTTGAGTGGCAATGCGAAAGATGGTATCCACATCTTTAGACTGGAGAATTTTACTTGCTACATCGGTAATAATTTGGTCTTTTTCTACTTCTTGTTGCAATGTAGCCTGAATTGCGGCAACTTGCAGTTGCGCTTCTAATTCCTGCGCGAGTAATTTTAGCGACTTAATTTCCGCATTCTGCCACTGGCGAGGTGCAGCGCATTGCTGCACTACCAACAAACCCCAAACCCCATCTTTTGCTAAGATTGGCAAGCTCAAACAAGCTCTGACCTGAAACCGATCTACAAGCTGCTTTTGGTAAGGAGACAAGCTTGCAGTGTAAGTATCGGCGATCGCTACTAATTTTTCTTGTTGATAAAGCTTGGTAGAACTTAACCCAAAAGTGACGGCAGGCAGTTTTTCCTTCAGCATTGGGGTAAAGCCATCCCTCATGGCCTCCGCAGCAACTATCCCCAGCGTTGGATTGGTAAACTCATACACCACCACGCGATCGACTTGCAGGGCGTTTTGTACCTCTATGACAGCAGTAGCAAGCAAAGTATCTAGATCGGAAAATTGGCGGATTTTGCTGGCGATCGCCTGTAATTGTTCTACCTCGAATCCATCTCCTTGGTCTTGATATGGCAACACACTTACCAGTTCTTTTAACTTGCGGATTCTGTCTCGCAATGGTCCTGTTTCCACCCAATCAGCTTGATCTAGTTCAGTCCGCAATTCTTCGAGAGTGGAGGTGATTTGCTGTTTTGCTCTTAGATCGTCGGTATGCCCGTTATTGGTGTCCTTATAACCGTTGCCGGAATTTGAGTGTGGTTGGCTGGGTGTATGCATTACCATAATCTTTCTTGCTATGAAGGTTGTCAAAGTAAGTTAAGGAGGCAGAAGGCAGGAAGCTCTGAACTTTAAAGAGGCTGAAGGGTTTGAATCACAACATGGGTGTCAATTAACATCAAAGGGCTACCTTGAGAATCCACAAAGTAACCCTGCAAGAACGAGCCTAGTCGGGCAGGTAACATCGATGCCGAAATCGGTAATCGCTCTTGGGGATCATAAACTTCAATGGTATTGACTTGCTCCACCAACAGCCCGACGGTTTGATTCTGGACTTGAACGAGCATTGCCATGCCAGAGTTACGCACACTTTCTCGCCGACACCAGTGTGTTGCTCCTAACAAACCTGCTAAATCAAGAATCCAAATAGCTTCTCCCCGCCAATTCATGATGCCTAACAAGAATTCTGCTACCTGGGGTACTGGCAAAATCTCGGTCAGCGCAACCTGAATTACTCCCCGCAAATCAGCTAGTGGGAGTAAACCATTCACCTTTCCATTCAACGGAAATCTTAAAAACCTCTGATTGTTTCCTTGGGGAGAGTTTTCAAGTCGAAATTGGCTATTGATGGGTAGCTCTCTAAAGCGATCGTTGCCCTGTACCATTGCCCCAGTTTCCTTTAGCGAATAAATTTACTAACAGTCTGGAGCAAGGTATTTTCATCTACAGGTTTGACTAAATAGCCATCGGCACCACTCATATTGCCCCAAGTTCTATCAACATCTGTGTTTTTAGTTGAGCAAATCACTACCGGGATTGCTTTTGTTGTCGGATCGGCTTTCAACTTGCGGCAGAACTCAAATCCACTTTGACCTGGCAAAATCAAATCCAGTAAAATCAAGTCGGGTTTTTGTTGTTTCAACCGCAGTTGAGCCTCTTCACCACTGCGAACTTCATAAACTGAATATCCTCCTTGCTCCAGGTAACGCGTCATCTTTTCGGATTCTGTGAGGCTATCTTCAACTAATAGAACTTTTTTCATTTTTATTCCTAACTATTTAATTCAGAATTTGAAAATAAGGCAGAGGGTAGGAGGCAGGAGACTTTTTTTGTCTCACGCAGAGACGCTCCAGGCACAGAGAAAGAGATTGAAATTCAGATTTATCTAACCTAAACGCTTAAATACTTGTGCAGCATATTAAGTACTTTTTCTGCCTCTACGGGTTTACCCAAAAAGTCAGTTGCCCCTACTAATTTTGTTCGCATCCGATCTACTATTCCATCTTTCCCCGTTAAGATGACAACCGGCACATCTTTAAGACTTGGAGTTTTACGGATTTGAGAACAAATTTCATAGCCATTCACTTTTGGCATCAAAAGATCCAAAAAAATGAAGTCGGGCTTGCTTTTAATTAGCTTTAAAACTGCCGTTAAGGAATCTTGAATGCCAACAAAGCGGTAACCTTGTTGGCTGAGAATTTCCTCTAAACTGCGACAGATTACCGGGCTATCATCCACACACGCTACTAAAGGTCTTGAGGCATCAATAATTGCTTTGCTAGCTGCTGGAGGGGCAGTTTGTATAACAGTGTTCTCTTCTGTATTCCGTGAAGAATTGGGATGATTAACTGTACTAGACGGACTGACAATTTGTTTGCTAGTCGCTGGGAGAGCAACTTGTATAACAGTGTTCTCTTCTGTATTCCGTGAAGAATTGGGATGATTAACTGTACTAGACGGACTGACAATTTGTTTGCTAGCCGCTGGGGTTGCAACTTGTATAACAGTGTTCTCTTCTGTCTTGGGTGAAGAATTAAGATTATTAACTGCACTGGACTGGTTGCCAGTTTCTTGAATCCCAACCTTCCTGGGGCTTGGAGTGGGTGAAAAAGCGATCGCCCCTGTTTTTATCAATGGCATCAAGAACCGGGTCAAAGCTAAGACATCCCGATTGGTTTTTTGCCCTAGACCTCGTAAAGTTTTTGTGCCATCAACTAAAGCAATAATCTGTTTAGCGGATGCTTGTCCTTGGAGTAGTTCAAGTTTGTCAATGACAGGATATAAATTAGGCGAGTAACTTGCCAATCCTGCATCTCGCCATTCTTGCCAGGCTTGTGTAGCTTGTTTTAAGACTTCCTCAGTTGGTAGTACAGCTAGGAGAAACCCTGGAACTGCACCAACAACAGTAGTAGGTGACAACTGCCCTGCTGGATTGTTGCCATTTCTTTTGGCTTCAACGTACTGGATGATATCAAACAGGACTTCAGCTATTAAGCTTGTAATCAGGCTAACAAGTTGTTGTTGTTCGATTAATTTTTGTTCTCGCAATTTACTAAGAATGCAATACTCGCGATAACTTTCCTGGGGAGAGACAAGTCCCTCCAACTTTGCCACATCCAGATTAGGACAGTATTGCGACAAGTGCCGTCGCCATCGCTCATCGGCATTAGAACCGCCACCCTGCCAAATTAATCGTCCTAAACGAAAATATAGCGTCCAAGTCGGCCCGTCCCTTGCTTCAAGATTCAGCCTACCTGTGAATAATTTAGTTTGAAGTTGCTCGATCAATTGATTCACAATGGATCGCACCTCCTTATATATCTTGAGTTTTGCATTTAGATTAGAATTTCTCAAACAATCAAGCTTACTAACCTCATTTTGCGATCGCCAATAGCACAGTTCAAAACCTCGATCGAGCTACCCCAGCTTGTTATATCCCTTTCCAATCCGAACATTTTGAAAGTTCAAAGCCGGAAGCTCGAACAAAGATTTAAGCTCTTTTTTTAATTAGAAACAAGTTATCTATATTACTTTTGCAACGTTACATATACTGAGACAATTGCTTGTCAATACAGACCTTAAAAAAAGATGGAAATTTTGAATACTACAAAGCATAGACCAGCTTTAATGCTTATCGATTGCGTACTATGCCGGCTTCAGGCAAAAGCCACAAGCGATCGCAAGAGCAGCTAGTCTGCAATTACAAAAAATGAGCTTGAATCCAGTTTGTCAAGAAATTGCTTGTTGCCGAATAAAGTATTGGCGATCGCGTTGTTCTAGTATCCCTTGCTTGATTAAGGAGCGCAGGATATCTATTGTTTGCACCCTGGTTAAGCCTATCACCTCTTCAATTTCTGTTAGAGTAGCTCCTTCAGCTTGCTGAATATATTGCTGCACTTTAGATTTAGTATCTGCATTCGATGTAGGCACTTTTCTAGTCATGGTATTGACGGAAGGACGAAAACCAGTAGCTTTAATTCCAGAACGAGATACTGACCATTTTGAAACCGTTGCCACTAATTTCTCTGTTTTAGGAGGAGGTGGGGAAACTGCTTGTTTGTGAGTGTCATCTCCCCAAACATTTTTATGTAAAATTGCCCGGAAATTTTGCAAATCTTGGAATAATGCCTGAGCCTTTGCTGACCGCTGTTGGCGGTATTCTTGTTGGCGTTGGCAAACATCTGTTTTTATTTGCAATATTTCTAATTGCCGTTCCACAATCTCTTGCTGAAATTGCTGCTGTTGTAACTTTCTATTGTTGTGAAGGCTGGTAACAAAATTGCTCAATTCTTGATGAAGCAAATCTGCTTGCAGCTGCAATTCTTGTTGAGTTAGCTGTTGCCACTGGTTAACTTGTTGACGGCGTTCAGCAGTTATTTGCAATCGCTCTTGTCGCTCTTGTTCCCATAAATTCTTGAGAGCCATCAGCTGAAATCTCCTATTTTGTTAACTAGAAATATTAAATAGGAGCCATGAAGACTCCCTTTTTCTAATATTGTGTTAAGCAGCAGATGGAACAGCAGCCTGAGATGTTAAACCAACTGCCTCGGCATATCTTAAGTAAGTTTCAACTGAAGCAATCACAATCCGAGCTTCTATTGATAGCAGTTCAATACCAACTAAAGAAACACGTACCCAAGCATCAACTACAATTCCTTTATCCAAAATGCGGTCAATAACTTCAGCCAAACTTGAAGATGAGTTAACTTTTTCAACAGCCATTTTCTTTTCCTCTCACAACTCTAATTATTTATTTCATCTTGCTCCGATTGAGCAGTAGGTAAAACTTACACAATGTGTTTTATTCTTCCTGAGTTTAGTGTTCCCAAAAATTTGAGATAAATATAATAAAATAAAAAAATACTAAAAAGTTAACAATATTTTTTTAGAAAAAAAATTAAATAAAAGATCGGCCCGTCTTTATTTTTTCTGGGAAAGTTATAATTATTATTTTTTATGAATTTATATGAGAGTATTTTTTAGAGAATGATAGGGTGGCAGAGGTTCGCTGAGTGCCAATTGCCAGTGCGAGCATTGTCCCTGCCAGAGGGAAAACTGCTGCGTACTGAGCGTTGAATCGTTGCGCTGTGCCAAAAAGTGGATTTGCCGCACATCTTGCTGTCGAGTTTCACAGATAACATTCGTATATGTTTTGAGAATTAGCTGGTGCAAGAGTTCCCACTGTTGGCATTGTTGTGCTTGAAATGCTTGCTGTGTTTGGTAGCGTTGTTTTTTCGCTAATAAATAGGCTTTTCCTCTAGCATCAATAGTGTCAGACTCATCAAGCAAACAACTGGGTGTCAATTTTAAAGTGTACTCAACTTTGTCTGCTAGCTGAGTTAGGGTTTCTAGATATTGCTCTTGGTGCTGTTCTAGATGATTCAGCAGTTTTTCTTGCGAGGTAAAACCGCTGCCAAAGCGTAGGGGAAGAAGGGGAGTTTGTTGAAAAAGTTCTCGAATTACGCGATCGTGGGTTAATACAGATTGAAGTAAACGCTCATCGGTTGCCTGTAATGCTTCCAGTGAGATTTCCGGCTCTACGATCGCGGCTAAACCAGAAGAGTAAACTAGTTCGGTATTCCTTTCCATTCCTACAGGTAGAACAAGCGGTGAGGCGGTGGGGACTAAAAGAGCATAGGCGTATATTGACATAAATTTGGGATACTTATTAAGTACATTAAATCAGTATAAATACTGGCTTTTTGCGTTTTTTCAAGTGCGGGTGTTTAGATCCCTGACTTCTTAAAGAAGTCGGGGATCTATAAGCCCTCATGGTGCTGATTAGCAAGCATTTGGTATGTAACTTGAAAATCATCATTGGTAATCTGAATCAGGCTGGAATCGCTTAATCCTTGGGCGCGGTATCGACGAATTGCGCTTAAAGCAGCTTGATTACTCAATAAAGCCAAGTCTGCGCCGTTCCAACCCTCGGTAACTGTCGCCCAGGTTTCTAAATCGACATCAACCAAGGGACGATCTAGATTGTGAACTCGTAAAATCGCTAATCGGCTGGCTCGATCTGGTAGATCGATTTTGATTTGTAAGTCCAATCTTCCGGCTCTAAGTAAGGCAGGATCGAGGGTTTCTGGACGATTGGTTGCTCCTACTAACAATACTTTCGGGCATTCATGCAATCCATCTAATTCGGTGAGCAGTTGCCCGACAACGCGATCGCTAACTCCAGAATCACCGCTGAATCGTCCTCGTGCTGGTGCTAGGGTATCAATTTCATCTACAAACACAACACAAGGTGCTGCTTGTCGAGCTTTGCTAAAAAGTTCTCTGACTGCTTGTTCTGCGGCTCCTACCCATCGGCTGAGTAATTCCGGGCCATTCACAGCAATAAAGTTGGCTCTAGCCTGGGAAGCGATCGCTTTTGCAAGTAATGTTTTTCCGGTTCCTGGCGGTCCCCACAACAGAATCCCACGGGGAGGCTTGGCTTTGGTTTGCTCGTATAGTTCGGGATATAGGAGTGCGCCCTCTACAGATTCTTGAAGTTTTTGTTTAACATCCTCCAAACCACCAATGTCATCCCAACTGACACTCGGTGCTTCAACTGCTACAGACCTGAGAACAGAGGGTTTTATCTCTTTAATTGCTTCGAGAAAATCCTGCTGGATGACAGTCATGTTCTCAGGAATGGAACTGTTGAGCGAGGGGACTTGACGACGCAGGGCAATGTAAGCTGCTTTTTGACAAAGAGCTTTGATATCCGCACCGACAAAACCGACAGCCAAATCAGCGATCGCTCCTAAATCAACCGCAGTCTCCAAGGGCATGGCACTTGTTAAAATCGTGAGTATTTCCAATCGTCCATTGCGATCGGGAACGCGAAAATGAACTTCGCGATCGAAGCGTCCCGGACGACGCAGTGCCGGATCGAGATAATCGGGACGGTTTGTTGCTGCTAGTACGAGTACGCCCTCGGTTTTGGCAAACCCATCCATTAACCCAAGCAACTGCGCCACTAGTCTTTTTTCAACTTCACCTTCTACTTGGCTGCGATCTGGGGCAAGGCTGTCAATTTCATCAATAAATATTAGGCAGGGAGCAGAACGAGTTGCTTTCTCAAAAATGCTTCGCAAACGAGCTTCAGCTTCCCCGTAATACTTGCTCATTACCTCCGGCCCATTGATGGCAATGTAGTTTAACTCTAACTCTTCTGCCAAAACACGGGCTGTTAAAGTTTTTCCCGTACCGGGCGGGCCAACTAGCAAAACCCCACGCAGAGGCTCTAAGCCTAGTTTCGCTAATAAGTCTGGACGTTTTAGGGGAATTTCGACTAACTCTCTGATTTCCTTGAGAACATCACCCAAGCCGCCGACACCTTGCCAAGAAGCTTTTGAGTTCTTGTTAGCTGATGGGGTGGTGACATCATCAGCATTATCCATTGGTGTAGCTGCATCGGTGGAATTAGATCGAACTCGGCTGGAACTAGTTTTTCTCGGAATATTGCCTTGCCGGGGAATACTACTGAGATTATGAGACCGAATTTCAATAGAAGTTTTTAACTCCCCTTTCTCTACTTTTTCTTCTAAAGCTTTGGCAATTTCTAATAGCTGTTCAAATCCTTTAAATATGTCGTCCATTGATTTTACTTAAATAAAAGGCAGAAAAAATTAATTCCCAAAAAAATTAAAATTTTCAATAATTTTTGATTTTCAATTTTTATTGCTGTTCAACAGTGAAAAAAATTAATTCAGTTGGAAACCAATAATCGAAGACGAGCAAAGTTAAAGGGGGCAGTGAAATTGTTGTAGCGAATTCGCAAACGGTCTTCAAATTGACGATCGAGTGCTTCAACGTGTTCGCTAAATTGTGATTCTGCTTCCCAAGGAATTAGGTAGGCTGCATTGTAGATCATTGTGTCCATTTGGGGAGTATTTTCCACCATATCGATCGCAATGGAGTTGAGCGTGCCTTGAAATACATCTATGATGCCTTGCTTGCGATCGCTCATTCCCTGTTCGATGGCTTGCCCTATTTGGATCGCTTGCTCCATACTCAAGGGTTGACCCACTAGCTTATCCCTTTGAGTTTTGAGATTTGGATGTTCTGCTAACAATCCCTGAATTTCTGCCTCAGTATCCCAAAAAACTTTGACACTAACTTCTCGACAACCCGATAACTTCGCAAGCAATTGCGTCAATTCTTCTTGATGAGGACGAATTAATTGCTCTGAAACCGTTTCCCAGCTTGAAATCAAAAGTCCAAATTGCATGGGCAGTAAATTGCGTTGGCGTAGCCCGTCGTAGACATCGCCTGCTTCCATGATGTCCTCAAGGACTTTCTCATGACTTAGCAGGTTACGACGGCTTGCCAAATAACGCTCTTGCTGTGCTTCGGAGTAGATGACTGCAAAACCATCCAAAATTTTAATTTGTACGGGTTGCCGATCTAACCCTTCTAAATTTAAATTTTCTGGAGCAGGCAAGGTCAGAATTCCATAAATGTAAAAGCCGTAACTCATAACAATGTATTACCAAGAAGAATGTAGATAAAAAAGTTACACAAAATGGATAGCAAGTATTGTTTGAAATTCTTGGAATACCTTCCTAGCAAAGGCTTTTAATCCAAAATCCAAAATCCAAAATCTAAAATCCAAAATTGGTATTACAGGGGTTTAGAGGTGAGTACTAGTCTTAACTTGGCATGAATTAAGTTTAATTGAGCCAGTCCTAAGTCTAAGTCACCTTCAACCACTACGCCTGTATTTAATAGGCGATCAAGGAGTTCTAGAATAGAGGGTTGACTAGAGGTTTCGCCAGGGTAATATCCTCCAGATTGGGGAAGTAAAGTTCCTATTTCACCCAAGTTAATATTTAGATCGGCTGGGTCAATATCAAAGACTTCACAAAGCTGAATAACCTGTTTTTCAAGCTGTCGCAGGCTTTCGGCAGCCCGATCTAACTCAGAGTCGCTGAGGTTGCCAGCATCCATGCGCCGGATTACCTGAGCTTCCATGAGTTGGCGTATCAGTTCCACAACCGTCAGTAACAACGGTGCTAAACCGGAATCGGAACCTTTTGATTTGCTAATCGCCTGCATTCTGATGATTAATAGGATTGAGTGCTTTGAGCGATCGCAGTTCTGTTTCTAGACTGGCAACACGCTCTTGAAGTTGTTGATTAGTTGTTAATAAGGTGCGAGCTTGACTATTAAGATAGGGGTCGCTCTCCCACCAGTTAATTCCAATCTCTTTGGCTTTATCAACAGAAGAAATCAACAAACGAATTCGGATGTTGAGCAGTTCTGTGGAGCCGACAGAAACAGAAATATCTCCTGCAATCACAATGCCTTTATCCAAAACCCGTTCGAGAATATCTGCCAAGGTAGAACCTTGAGTTGATGTGGTGATTGCTCCCCGATTAGTATTAGTACTCATTTCTTTATTAAATGGCCAGAATCAAAAGCCACTTGTGATATGTTTGGCAGTTCAGTGCCTTGCATTTGCAATAATACTCCTTGCTCTCTGAGAGACTTGAGTGCAGCTACAATTTGACTGCGATCGATCCCTAATTCTGCTGCCAAATCAGAGAAACGCTTTCCCGGAGACTTGCACAAGTAGTTGTAAACTTCATACTCGTAAGGTACTCGCTGTTCCAATACAATCTGATTTTGGCTGTCTGGTATTATCTCTTCTACCGATTGAGATTGAGTATTTGTACTATGATACAATTCACGCAAAACCTCTTCCAGTAGCCGAGTTGCTTCCATACGAGGTTGATTTGTGCGAGTAAGCAGGATATCGGCACAAATATCTTGAAAGTTAGGCTCTTCAAAGTTTACAGAAATTTCGTGTTCGTGGCAGATTCTAGCAATCATCAGACAGGAACGTAACCCACCGCCTTGTCCAGAGCCAGATCGACTCCAAAACATCCGCACTAAGCGCACGATTTTGTCTGCTTTCTCAGAATCTATGCCTGTTTTCTGAATTACAATTTCCTGCTGAGTTAGTTCATCAGGTGGAGGCATATCGATGGTAATAACACGATCCATCAAAGCATCCTGAGTTGCATGGACTCCACAATACTCTTGAGGATTTGATGTTAAGATTGCCCGAAACTTAGGATGAACCCGAATATACTCGGCTCGCTGTTGGTTTGTTGGCAATACTAACAACCTCTCTTCAAGTACGGAGAGTAAAACGTTATTTACCTCCGGGTGCGATCGATTGAATTCGTCGTAAACCAGCGTAAATCCTTCTTTACAAGCTAGGGTTAATCGTGCATCAACCCAGTGTTGTCGGAGTTCATCCTCAACTTTGACAACGCTGTGGATGAAGTTATCGACAACCTTTTTGCGGGTGTAACCTAATTGATTACCAATCAAGTCTGAGGTTTTAAACTCGTCATCTCCAAATAAGAGAATGATAGGCTGGTTGAGCAAATCAGCTAGATGCATTGCCAGGGTAGTTTTTCCAACTCCGGCCGCACCTCGTAAATGTACCGAAAAACCTGACTGTAGATAGCGCAAAGCACGTTGAGCGACGCGTTGAACAGCAGGGGTATTGACAAATCGCTGGGGAGATGCATTTAATACTGTTGTCAAGCTCTAAGTACCTCCTAAATAGTAATTTTCTAAAAAAAGTGATTTTTTGTACATCGGATATATAAAATACGGATGTCAATAAGCTTTAATTGGACTCAAATCCAACGCATTTTGGCATCAACATAAGACTAGTAATGTTTTATATTTATGTCATCAGCATGATTACGGTCTTACGAGGACAGCTTTCATAAATCCACACGAGTGTAAACTGATATGGTTCTGCGCTTTTTACTATTACCGATTACTGGCCCATTAATGGGGGTAACGTGGCTTGGGGAAAAAATTTTAGAACAAGCAAGTACTGAAATTGATGATAAAGAAAATCTCAGCAAGCAGCTTCTTGCACTGCAACTTGCTTTTGATATGGGAGAAATTCCCGAAGAAGAGTTTGAAATTCAGGAAGAAGCTCTTTTATTAGCGATTCTAGAAGCAGAAAAGCAGGAACGCGATCGCACACAAGAGTAAGGCAGGAGGGAGAAGAGGAACTACACCCCCGAACGCGAGGCTTTTTTCATCGAATTTAATCTGTGATGTGTGGATGGGAGAAAATATAAGTATTGCGATTCTGAATATAATCAGCCATGACTGAAACCAAACCCACTCGTACCGCACGCAGGGGACGAATATTCCCTGAAATTCAGTGGAATGAAGAACAAAAAGCACGACGTTCAGGCGAACGCGAGGCTTTTTACCAACGTTGTAAACCTATTTTTGAGCGAGTCAAATCAGAATTAATTGAAACTCACTACAACTGGTTTATTGCAGTTGAACCGGATAGTGGAGAATATTTTGTTGATAAAGATTTAGAAGTAGTTTCATTACGGTGTCGCAAACAGCATCCAGGCAAAATACACTATGCTTTTCGGATTAATGAGTCTGGGGCTTGCGGCACAGTATAATGATGAGTTTAAAAAATATTCGAGCAAGCATTGTAGATTAACCTACACTACTACTCCTTTTCTTCATTATCTACTTCTACAGACAAATTCTCCAATTCTGCTTCCAACTGCTCAATAGTTGGTAAATTTGTTTGTAACTCTTTGGGCAGTGATTTAGTAAGTTTAGTTTGCCATTCAGCAATACCAATTGGTTTATTGACATCACGCAGTGCATACTCAGCAATAATATTATCCTTACTTGCACACAAAATTAAACCAATTGAAGGACTATCTAGAGGAGATTTAAGTAAATCATCTACAGCCGAGAGATAAAAATTAATTTTTCCTGCATACTCAGGTTTAAATTTACCTGTTTTCAGTTCAATTACTACAAAACAATGTAATTTTACATGATAAAAAAGCAGGTCTATATAAAAATCTTCATTTCCAACTTTTAAATTATATTGCTGTCCAACAAAGGCAAATCCTATACCTAATTCTAAAAGAAATTGGGTAATATGTTTAACAAGCTCTTTTTCTATTTCTCGTTCTTGTGCTGCTTCTCCTAAAGTTTGGTTGCAATTTTTCCAAACCACCAATAATTTTACGGCGCTCTGCACTAGCGAATTGGGTCAGAGCATTCCAACGTGATACTAAATCTTCTTGGGCAATTTGAGACAAAGCCTGAGCAAGTTCCTTAACCTGTTCAACTGTCAAAAAAGATGCTATGAGTCCATGAGAACGTAATGATTTCAACCATTTTCCGCCAGCTAAAGCATCGACTAGCAGCACGTTTCCATAGTTGGGTATTGATATTTCGTTAACTAAGAACTTGGACTCACTGAACCATGCTGCTGAAAAGTCTGTTGAACCAGTAAGCAGAAAATATAATATCTCTGTCAGACCATTTTCAAGACTAAAGGAGTCATCGGCTTCACCCTCATAATTCTCATTCCATTGAATCAATTTTGATTCAATGTCGTTGAGTTTGTCATAATCAATTTTTAGAAGATTCAGTTCAATAGACATTAATCCTCCTAAATACTAAAAGCTGAAGATTTAAATTTAAGCAATGTTACCCCAATGTCGTCTTCACCATATAATCCGACATAAAAGGGCGATCGCTGTATTAATGTTTTATATTAGTATTGAAACAGTATAGACCAAACTACTCACAAGATAACCCTGGAAAGCCACGTCCTTCTAGCCAACTATAATTATTAATTAAATTTGTAATAGCTTGCCGAATTGAATCAGAGTTAAAATTGCGTACTACAATATCTGGCAAGATAGCTACTTGTTTATCTATCCAATCAAGATTGTTAATCTGATTGTGGAGGTAATTTTCACTCCAGATGTTAAGACTAATCCGCGAACCATCAGGATAGTATATTATTGCATTACAGAACTCGTCATCTAAATTCTGCTTTTCCGTTACATCATATTCATCAAGCTCAATCCATATCTCAAATTCCTTAATTGAATCACTCATTTAATTTTTAAGTATCATTACAAAATCTGAGTACTTTCTACTTGTTTACAATCTAACTTGTTAACTTGTAAACATTTGAATTATATTGCACTTCCCTGGTTTGGCAACAGAACATTAAACCCACAGAACTATGACAAGGCTTGAATTAAAAAATCATCAAGTTTGGCAAGATTTAACTGAAATATTACAAAATTTAGATGCAAACTGAAATTGCAGCATAAAGAGCTTTTATTAAAGGTAAGAATTAATCAGTATGGAAGATTTACTTATCCTTGGATGTTCAGTTGACAAAACCTCGGTCTGTCTTGCTATCTATGGTGAAGATTTAAATCCTGATGAGATTTCTAAGATTTTGAGTTGTCAACCAACTAAAGCTCATCTTCGTGGTGCTAGAAAAAGTCTTAATTATAAATATGGTTCCTACAAACAAGGAGCTTGGCTGCTGAAATTACAAGGATCTGCACCCATAACAGCAGACAAACTAATCATAGATTTGCTTTCGTGTGTACCAACAAATCCTATTCTTTGGCAAGAACTATCAGAAATTTATGATGTTCAAGTAAGAATTGGCATCCACATGAAAGGATGGAACAAAGGTTTTAATCTTACTGCACACACTGTTCAGCGCATATCTAAATTAGGGGCATCAATGGTATTTGATATTTACGCCTATGATGAAGAAGAAGATAATGTTTAGTTGAATATGTAAATGTAATAAACAGACTTTCAATTAAAACAGCCCCGACCTTGCAAGGAAGTTGCGAAGAATAGGCAAGCTGAAATCTTAGTACTTAGTATTCCAAGGTTATGGTGTTGAATTTTGGTGTATTATCCTCATTTGCTTGCTGATGGGCGGTGTCTTCTTCAGCAATGATTTGACTATTTAAAATAGCAAGACGCTGCTGAATCTGATGTCGGCGTGCTTCGAGTTTCTGTAGTTCCTGCTCTAAACGCTCTTTTTCCAACATCATTTTGTAAGCATTTAAGTAAACTCTTGCTTGCGAACGTTGAGGAGGCATTGAGCTAAGTTTGGCTTGAATTTGTCCGCGATTTGGAGTGCGATGCATAATAAATTTCTCTTTAGGTATGAAAGTATTTAGTCTAATTAGTCTTTAAAATAAACAGGCTGCTGCTGCTTGGATGCGTTCTAAAGGCTGAACTGAGCGAGGAAGCACTGGTAAGCGAACCATTGTTAAACCTGGAAAATCGCAATTAATGGTTGCTGTAGAAGTAAAGCGGTTTAGAACAAGGTAATTCTGGCTTACACCTATTTCTTGCAGAGATTTGAACAAGCGTTGTTGTTCGGCAAGTACGCTAGCCTGGTTAAGTGTAACCCCAATGAACTCTGCTTGTTGTGGGTCTTTTAGCACTTTTTGGGCTTTGACGACGCGCTGTCGCAAAGTTCGCAAACGCCCCATAAACTCTGTACGACCAAGAACATTTTGATACTTGATCCAGAGTTTGAAAATCCAAGCTAGCCAGTCTGCTAGTGCAGTTGGCATTTCTAGAAAACGCAGAAGATGACCTGTAGGAGCAGTGTCTAAAATAATTAAGTCTTCTTCTTGTTGCTCTAGCAATTCCATTACTGTTAATAGGGAAAGCATTTCATCAATCCCTGGTAAAGCTTGCTCGACAATTTTGCGCCAAGCAACAGGAGCGTATGCCATTTCAATAGCTTCGCTTGTTTGGGTTTCGCCACTCATCATTTCGGCGAGTTCCCACAGGTAATCGGCTCTGAATTGCTCTAGAAGGCGATCGCTATCTACTTCCTGACCCCGAAGATTAGGAGTTATTTGATATGGTTCGTGTCCTAAACTCAGACCAAAGGCATCACCCAAGGAGTGGGCTGGATCGATAGAAACCATACGAATTTTGCGATCGCGATGTTGTTGAGCCATAGCCCAACCAATGGCAGCTGCTACTGTGGTCTTGCCTACTCCACCTTTACCGCCAATTAGTAACAGGCGGCGACCTTGGGTGAGAAAATCTCCAAAGCTAGGAGGAATTGTTTCAGGCCATTGAACTGGGAGTAGATCGATAGGAAATAGCGGTTCAAGCTGAGGAACATGGATTTGGTCGATCAGATGGCTGAGAGCTACAATCCCTAAAGGCTCTTTATCTTGCTGTGGCACGATAAAAATCGGCTTTCCGTTAGCAAGATCCGTATACTGACCGATGAGTGGTTGTTGTTCTTGGTAACGATCTGGGTCAGTCGCACTGGTAATAACTTGGTTGACAAACAATCCTCCGCAAGGCATCTGCATGGTTTGTAAGGCTTCTAGGAATCGTTTTGACTCCAACCAACTCATTGGTTCGGCGATCGCAACTAACAAACAAGCTGTATGCTTAGGATCTTGAAGCAGACGACGACCTTGGGAAAGTTCAGCTTTCAGGGTTTGCAAAAATTCGTCAGCGCGATCGGGTTTGTAACTCCCAGCAAAGGTCTTGCTAATATACCGATGCTTTTCTTGAAACAGTTCCAGAGAGTGGAGGAAAGTGTCTAAAAAATCCATCAATCCAAACAAGTTGAGAGTATGACCGCTAGGAGCCATATCCACTACTACTCGATCTACCTGCTGCTGGTTGAAAAGGCGTTGGATTTCTAACAAGCCCATCAACTCGTCCAGTCCAGGCCAATTTAAATCCCAAACTGGATGCAAGTCTTCTCCTTCAACAAAACTACCGCGCTCTACTAGCAGTTCTAACACCTGACCGTAACGTTCTTTAAACTTTTGTAGTAAAAGCTTTGCATCCAACGCCCTTACTTGTAGATTGGGTAGTTCCGCTATGGGACGAGGAATGTCATCAACGCTAACTTGTAAGACATCTCCAAGAGAGTGAGCCGGATCGGTTGAGATTAAAAGAATTTGCTCGTTGACAAATTTCTGCGCCCAACGATATGCAAAGGTGCAGGAGATTGTTGTTTTTCCGACTCCACCTTTGCCGCTAAACATCGCAAGGTGTAGGTTATCAAAAAGTTCCATCTCGTTTGTCATTTCCGGCGTTTTAGGACAAAGTTACTACATATTTTTGAAATTTACTTAAGTAATTTTGCTGAATCAAGCTATTTAAAACCTTAATTTTTTACGATTGGAGTCCCTGTGAACCAAGAATCCCCGAATTTATAATTCAGGGAGTGTCAAAAAGATTAGCTGAGGAACTATAACTGAGAGAAAGATTTAGCTAGGGGTGTCCAAAGGTAAGGAGATATAGATGGTTAACAGTTCTGAAAGCGATATAAATATTGGATATCATATCCAAGGTATTTCTGAATACAACTTTTTTTCTGACAGTCAATCTGAGGACATTCATCGTCGTCCAGTCAAAATAGACTCTCCCTACTTAGGATTAAAAACTTTTGAAATTAAAGATAAAGACAAATTTTTTGGTCGGGAGAAGTGGATTGCTGAGATTAGCGATCGCCTAAAACCAGATGATGCACTCTTGCTTTTAGGAGCAGCATACAGCGGCAAATCATCATTAATTTTGGCAGGTTTAATCCCTTATTTAGGATATCATAAAAATTCCTTAATTACTATAAGTTTTCAACCAGAAGAAAATCCTTTTAAATCTATTTATAAGTGTTTGGCTTTTACTTATGGAAAACAATCAAAAATAGCTGACATCTGTCGAGAAATCAGAGAAGATGCCCTAATTCAAATTGTTAGATTACTCAAACAAGATTATGAATGCATTCTGATTTTTATCGACCGATTTGAAGAACTGTTTACGAAAACTCAAAAACCGGAACGTGACAAATTTGTTGTTAGTCTCTTTCAATTGCTCCAGCAGCAGGATAGCTCTGTCAAAATTGTTTTAACAATGCGGTCTGATTTTTTGGATAAATTTAGCGAGTATCCGCAACTTGCGAAGATCCACGATCGCTATAGTTGTATACTCACTAGAATGAGCGATGACGAATTAAAGTTAGCGATCGCTGAACCTGCTGCTAGACATGGCGTTACCTTTGAACAAGGACTAATTGAGCAAATTATTGATGATTTTCACCAACAAAATGATTCTTTACCACTTCTGCAATACACTCTAGATGTACTTTGGAAAAGCGAAAATATTCAAAACCGGGTTCTGAAAATAGAGACTTATCAAGAACTAAAAGAGCAAATATTTAGTTATTTCAGCGAACAAGCTAATCAATTTATTAATCCTAGCGTTAGATGGCATGAGCCTGATTTGAAAGAAAAGGAACAAGAGATTCAAAAGTTAAACCTTGCACTGACTGAATTAAAACTGCGCGAACAATCCGCCAGGGTTTTGAATTTACTCCCCGTCCAACCGCTAGAGGGTTTGGTGTTGGCAATTCAAACAATGGGTGAGAATTTAGAGAAAAACCCAAACCAGCTTCTAGCTGCTGTTTTGGGAAGCTTAAAGGAAGCAACGAACACGCCTACAGAAGCAAATTGCTTACGCGGACACGAGCAAGAGGTTAATTGTCTAGCCTTTAGTCCTGATGGCAAGTTTATTGCCAGTGGCAGTAGCGATTCTACGATATGCTTGTGGAATATCACGGGCAATCCTACTGCTCAATTTTTGCTAGGACACGAGCAAGAGGTTAATTGTCTAGCCTTTAGTCCTGATAGCAAGTTTATTGTTAGTGGCAGTATTGACGGAATTTTGTGTTTATGGAATCTACAAGGTAATCTGATTACTCTACTGTGGCAGGGACATGAGGAAGGAGTTATTGCCGTCGCTTTTAGCTCAAATAGCGATTGTATTGTCAGTGTTGGTTTTGACGGAACAGTGTGTTTGTGGGATTTACAAGGTAACGCTATTACTCAACCTTGGCGCGGACACAAGGAAGGAGTGATTTCCGTTACCTTTAGTCCAAATAGCGATTCCATTATCAGTGTTGGTTTTGACGGAACGGTGTGTTTGTGGGATTTACAAGGTAATGCCATTACTCAACCCTGGCACAAACATGAGGCAAAAATTATTTGCGTCGCCTTTAGTCCCGATCGCAAGTTTATTATTAGTGGCAGTAGTGATTCTACAGTGCGGTTGTGGGACATCCAAGGTAATCCCATCGGTCAACCTTGGCGCGGGCATGAAGGACGGGTAAATTCTGTAGCGTTTAGCCCTGATGGTAAGTTTATTGTTAGTGGTAGCTGCGATCGCACAATCCGCTTGTGGAATATCAATGGCAACCCCGTAACTCAACCTTGGCGCGGACATGAAGGACAGGTTAATTCCCTAGCCTTTAGCCCCGATGGCAAGCTGATTATCAGTGGTGGCGATAAAACTGTGCGTTTGTGGGAGCTAGATCAAATATTACAAGATCGGGTCATCGGGCGATCGCAGCGCAAATATGAGAATTGGGTCAATTCTGTCGCCTTTAGCCCTGATGGCAAGTTTATTATCAGTGCCAACAATAATACTACAGTGCGCTTGTGGGATATGAACGGCAATCCTATTGGTGAACCTTGGCGCGGACATGAAAAAGAAGTGAATTCTGTCGCCTTTAGCCCTGATGGCAAACTGATTATCAGTGCCAGCAATGATTCTACAGTGCGCTTGTGGGATATGAACGGCAATCCTATTGGTGAACCTTGGCGCGGACATGAAAAAGAAGTGAATTCTGTCGCCTTTAGCCCAGATGGCAAGTTTATTATCAGCGCCAGTAATGATTCTACAGTACGCTTGTGGGATATTGACGGCAACCCCATCACCCAACCTTGGCGCGGACATGAAAAAGAAGTGAATTCTGTCGCCTTTAGCCCAGATGGCAAGTTTATTATCAGCGCCAGTAATGATTCTACAGTACGCTTGTGGGATATTGACGGCAACCCCATCACCCAACCTTGGCGCGGACATGAAAAAGAAGTGAATTCTGTCGCCTTTAGTCCAGATGGCAAGTTTATTATCAGTGCCAGCAATGATTCTACAGTGCGCTTGTGGGATATGAACGGCAATCCTATTGGTGAACCTTGGCGCGGACATGAAAAAGAAGTGAATTCTGTTGCCTTTAGCCCAGATGGCAAGTTTATTATCAGTGCCAGCAATGATTCTACAGTACGCTTGTGGGATATTGACGGCAATCCTATCACCCAACCTTGGCGCGGGCATGAGTATTGGGTAAATTCCGCAGCTTTTAGCCCTGATGGTAAACTGATTGTCAGTGGTAGTCTTGATGGAACAGTGCGCTTGTGGCGCTGTGGGTGGCAAGAGTGGTTGCAAGTTTGTTGCAACAGGTTACATTATCATCCCGTCTTTCAAAATCCTGAAAATGGTAGCGATCTAGAAATTGCCCACCAAACTTGTCAAAAATATGTATGGAATCCACAATGCCCTAAACAGTTGAACAACCAAGGTGAGCAAAAAGAGAAAGCGTTTTCAGTAGCTTTGGAGCACTTCAACCAAGCAGTTCAACTTAATTTTACATCGCACTGGAAACATCGCTTTGCTTGGCAATCATTACCGACAGAGAACCAATAACTCGACCTATTAGCATGGCAAGCTGAAAATATTCGGTTTCAAAAACTCACAAAAACCAAAATTCAATCATTAACAGAACGTGAGTTCGACCAGTGTTATATTAACCTCTCCCTCAGCCCCTCTCCTTGTAGGAGAGGGGTTTATTTTTTACCGTTACTTTCATGAAGAACCACATTTATTTTCTTTACTTTTTGAGTGTTACTATCGCAAACGTTACGGCACACTCAAAACAATTACCGTCAGCCATCTACTATCAGTTATTGAATGTGGAGTTTGGTTTGAACCATCCCAATCTGATATTTACATTTGAGTTCATGACATAATCTTAACTAGTTGATACTGATAAGTTTTACTAATTATTAGTATTATTAAATATTATTACGATTTTTGTCCTATATTAATATTTGCAGCCCTCCTTGCAGATATCTATATATTTGTTTAGCGGCGAATTCTATTCATCGGAATAATTAAACTTATGAGTCAAATAGTCTGGATAGCAAGACACGCTAACCGCCTCGACTTCGTAAACCCCGATTGGTTTCTCACCGCCGAACGACGCTACGATCCACCCTTGTCTGATGATGGTATGGTGCAGGCACAACAGTTAGCTAAACGATTAAAAAAAGAAAAGATTGCCCATATTTTCGCTTCTCCTTTCCTGCGAACCGTACAAACGGCAAATGCAGTTGCAGAAATGCTCGACTTGCCGATTAAACTCGAAACAGGCTTGAGTGAATGGCTAAATCCAGTTTGGATGACAGAAGAACCCGAAAGACTCTCAACTCCAGCCTTAGCAGAGTTATTCCCCAGAATTGACACCAGTTACACTTCACGCATCGCCGCCAAATATCCTGAAACTCGCGAAAAAGTGCGAGAACGTTCTGGGCAAACTGCTAGATGTTTAGCTACTGAGTTCTTACCAGAACATATCCTGCTAGTAGCACATGGTGCATCTGTGTTGGGGGGAGCAATGGGGCTAGTGGGGGAAATTGCCAAAACAGAAGTCAAGGCTTCTTTGTGTTCTCTGGTAAAAGTGGTACGCGAAGATCCAGAATGGTTATTAGAACTAAAGGGAGATACTTCCCATTTAACCCACATAGAAGAAGTTATTCGATTTGCTTAAACCTCTGATAGAGATTTGTGTTCATGACTTCTGCTAGGTTGAGTATATCTTACAAAAAAAGTAATTTAATTCACCAATAAATTCTATGACTTTGTTACTAGCAGGAGACATCGGCGGTACGAAAACTATTCTGCAATTGGTTGAAAAATCAGACTCACCAGCTTTACATACTATTTATCAGGAAAGTTACCACAGTGCCGATTTTCCTGATTTAGTACCGATAGTGCAGGAGTTTTTGGTCAAAGCTAATACACCTACACCAGAAAAGGCTTGTTTTGCGATCGCCGGCCCCATTGTCAAAAATACTGCTAAACTGACCAATTTAGCTTGGTTCCTGGATACCGAACGTCTACAAGAAGAATTGGGTATCCCGCATATTTCTTTGATTAATGACTTCGCCGCCGTTGGCTATGGCATTTCAGGTTTACAAAAAGAAGACTTGCTGACATTACAAGTTGGCAAACCTCAACCCGAAACCCCTATTGGAATTATTGGTGCTGGTACTGGCTTAGGGCAAGGATTTTTAATTAAGCAGGGGAACCACTATCAAGTTTTTTCTTCAGAAGGTGGACACGCTGACTTTGCCCCTCGGAACGAGATCGAGTTTCAACTGTTGAAATACCTGTTAGGTAAACATGATATCCAGCGCGTTTCTGTGGAACGCGTGGTTTCTGGAATGGGAATTGTGGCAATTTACCAATTTCTGCGCGATCGCAAATTTGCCACAGAATCACCAGATATTGCCCAAATCGTTAGAACTTGGGAACAAGAAGCCGGACAAGAAGAGAAAAGTGTCGATCCTGGTGCTGTCATTGGTACAGCTGCACTAGAAAAACGCGATCGCCTCTCGGAACAAACTTTGCAATTATTTGTAGAAGCTTACGGTGCAGAAGCCGGTAATCTCGCCCTGAAACTTCTACCTTACGGTGGCTTATACATCGCTGGTGGAATTGCGCCCAAAATTCTGCCCTTAATTCAAAACAGCGGTTTCTTATTAAATTTCACCCAAAAAGGCAGGATGCGCCGCCTCCTCGAAGAGATCCCGGTGTATATTATCCTCAACTCGCAAGTCGGCCTAATTGGTGCTGCTTTATGTGCTGCTAGGTTATAACAGCTGGCATCATCAGTGAGATCAGCATCTCAAAAGGCAAAAAATATGACATTTAAAAGTTTGTTGCCACTAATAGCAGCCACCATTGTTTGTGGTGGCTCTGTTCTTGTGGAAGCGCGTCAACCCAAATCTCCGGTAGCTGTTGTCAAATCAACCGTTTCTCAACCCGTGCAGCCACAATGGAAGTTATACACTGCTCCAGATGGACGTTTTACAATTTTGATGCCGGGAAGCCCCAATAGAAATACCGAAAACCAAAAAACTTACATGGGGGAAATTACTTTAGAAATATTTATTGCTCAACCACCAAAGCAACAAGTAGCATACATAGTTGCTTACAATGATTTTCCTTATAATTACGGTGAAATGGCCGATCCTCAAGCTGTACTTAATAATGCACGGGATATGGCTTTAAAGACTACGAAAAGTAATTTAATTAGTCAACGAAACATTCGTAGTTACAATAATCATCCCGGCAAAGAAATTCAGTACATCAATTCTGGAGGCAAAATTACTATAAGTAGAATGTATGTTGCCGAAGGAAGACTATATCAAGTAATGGCAATCACTACCAAAAAACAGCAGAAGACACTAGCTAAAACCATTACTGGGTATTTAAATTCTTTCAATGTGGTTTTAAAAAAGTGAAATAACTAACAACTTCTACTATATTAGCCTTGTAATTAATTGCAGGGCTAATATATAGCAGGAGGCAGTTAAAGCTTTGCTGTCAGCTTAGTGCTGGCAAATGAAACTTGTACAATCGTTGTTAAAGTTCCTCTTTCGCAATATTATGAGCGAATTACAGACTCAACTAGCAACCGATACCTGGATAGCAGTAACTTGGGATGAATATATCCAAATAATTGAAAATCCTGCCTACGAAAAAGCCAAGGGCTATTACCACAATGGACAGATGAGGATTGAAATCTACGCAATCGGGAATGACCATGCCAGCGACCATGCAATTATTCTCTTTGCTGTTAACTTGTTTGCGAGCATTAAAGGCATTGCTCTAAATGGCAAGGATAATTGTACATATCGGAAAACAGGCTTTAAGGAAGCTCAACCTGATGTGTCTTACTATATTGGTGAAAATGCTGATGTCATTCCTTACGGCACTTCTATCATCAATTTAGATATATATTCACCACCAGATTTAGTTATTGAAGTGGCTAATACCTCACTTGCTGACGATCGAGGTGAAAAACGACTTTTATACGAAGATTTAGGAGTGAAAGAATACTGGATTTTAAATGTCCAGAATGCCCAACTTATGGCTTTTGCTATTGAAAACCAAGGTAGCAGGCGGATTACAGAATCTCAGGTATTACCAGGATTATCAATTTCTTTATTAAACGATGCATTAGGGCGAACTCGTCAAATAAATCAAAGTCAAGTTGGTGCTTGGTTATTAACCCAATTTCAGCAATAATTACAAACTGCTTTGCGGTAGGGAATGGGGAGTAGAGAAAAAACAAAGGATACAGAGCAATTAAAGTGCGATCGCACTACAGCAATCCTATCTGATTTGTGAGAATTGCCAGCCGTAGATTCCCAGTTTCTCAAAAAAGTCGGGAATCTTGTTTCTCACGAATAGTTCAAGATTGCACTAATATGCTGTGGCTAAAGTCACCCTTTCAGGTGAAGACATACAGAAATACGAATGCCTAGTATGAAGTAAGATTAAGCAACTGTGAAGCTGATTATGCGTCTAGTTGTTAGTTAACTCATAAAAATTTAATCCTAAAGCTTTAACAACTCCGTACTCTCCACTTCTGCTCTAACTAAAAAATATTTTTATACAGCAAGATTTACAGGTTTCTATAAATATGGCTACGCACATAAAAATTCCAGTTATTGGCAAAGTTAAGCATCCATCGCGCTGGCTGATTGGGCTGATAGCGGGGAGTGCTTTGGTTGTGGGTACTATAACAACTTACACCTTGGTAAACCAAGGGACAAACAAAGAAGATATTGCTCAACTAACTGTGCCAGTTGCAGCCCAAAACGTGACGTTGCGGATTACAGCTAGTGGCAAAGTCGTGCCAGTTCAGAGCGTAAATATTAGTCCGAAGAATCCCGGAGTGCTATCGCAATTATACGTGGAACAAGGCGATCGCATTCAACAAGGGCAAATTCTCGCCCGCATGGATAGTGCCGGTATTGAGGCTCAAAGGAGTCAGTACCGTGCCAACTTAGCCCAAAGTCAAGCACAGTTAGCCGAAGCCCTTGCTGGTAGTCGTCCTCAAGAAATCGCTCAGGCGAGGGCGCGATTAGCACAAGCTCAAGCCCAATTAGCTGCGGCTAAGGCTGGTAATCGTCCCCAAGAGATTGCTCAATCTCAATCTCAAGTAGATGCGGCTCAAGCAAGGGTGAATTACACCAGCGAACAGGTAAAGCGTTACCAATATCTATACGAACAGGGAGCAGAGAAAAAACAATTACTCGATCAAGCCATCAGCGATGACAAAAGTGCTAGAGCCAATTTAGAAGAAGCGAAAAAACGATTTTCTTTAGTCCAAAGTGGCACTCGCACTGAAGAAATCGACCAACGCCAAGCCGCTGTTAACGAAGCACGGGCAGCATTAGTACTGTTAGAAGATGGAACCCGTTCTGAAGAAATTGTCCAGCGTCAAGCCGCTGTTGCATCTGCTGAGGCTCAATTAAAGGGTGTACAAGTGCAGTTGGAAGATACTATTATTCGCGCTCCTCTGTCGGGAATTGTTACCCAAAAGTATGCCGAACCAGGTGCATTTGTTACACCCACAACTTCGGCATCTACTAGTGCATCGGCAACTTCCAGTTCAATTGTCGCCGTAGCACGCGGTTTAGAAATATTAGCTCAAGTTCCCGAAGCCGATCTTGGCAGAATGAAACCGGGACAGCAGGTGGAAATTGTCGCTGATGCCTATCCCGATCGAGTTTTTAAAGGTCATGTGCGCCTGATTGCTCCCGAAGCAGTGGTGGAACAAGGTGTGACATCCTTTCAGGTGCGGGTTGCTATCGATACTGGCATAGATAAACTGCGTTCTGGCTTAAATGTGGATCTGACTTTTTTAGGCGATCGCGTTAATAACGCCTTGGTATTACCAACAGTGTCAATTGTCACCGAAAAGGGTAAAACTGGCGTACTCGTACCAGATGCAAAAAATAAACCCCAGTTCCGCGAAGTTACAGTTGGGGCACAAATTCAAGACCAAACTCAGATTTTAGAGGGAGTTAAAGCAGGCGATCGCATTTTTGTTAACCCACCCAAAGATTACAAAATTGAGAAGGCTAAAGAACAGAATAATTCGTAATACTTCGACTTACCTCGACTTCGCTCGGCACAAGTCGCTCAGTACAAGTTCGTAATTCGTAATTATATAAGATATGAATTTTCTCGAAAGCATGAATATGGCGGGGAAAACCCTGCTGTCAAATAAACTGCGTAGCGCCCTGACGATGTTGGGTATAGTTATTGGCAATGCCTCGGTGATTGCCATGATTGGCATTGGCGAAGGTGGGCAGAAGTATGTGAATAAACAGCTGGAGTCACTAGGGCCAAACGTGCTATTTGTACTGCCAGGGAATCGAGAAACTCAGCGAATCTCCTTTGAAGTGCCAAAAACTCTGGTGTTGCAAGATGCGGATGCGATCGCTTCTCAAGTACCAACAGTAGTAGGAGTTGCACCAGAGTTAAACAGAAGACAGGTAATTACATACCGCAATAGAAACACCGATGTCAACATTATTGGCACAACTCCCTCCTTTTTATCAGTGCGGGATTTTGAAACTGATAAAGGCAGGTTTTTCTCTGAGGTTGACATCAAGCGAAATAACCAAGTGGTAGTGCTGGGTGGAGATTTGGCAGAAAAACTATTTGGTAATAGTAACCCTGTAGGACAGCAATTGCGAGTTGGAAATACCAGCTTTCAAGTGATTGGGACGTTAACAGCCAAAGGTTCCAGCGTGGGAGCAGATTATGATGATGCTGCCTTAATCCCAATCACCACATCAGCAAACCGACTTGTGGGCAAAAATTCTCCTTATGGTATTGCCTTAGATTATCTCGTTGCTGCCGCTCGTGATTCCGATAGCGTGGATGCAGCAGAGTTCCAAATTACTAATTTGCTGCGTCTAAGACACAAAATTAATGGTGAAGATGACTTTACTCTTCGCACCCAGAAAGATGCTTTGCAAACTGTCGGTCAAATTACAGGTGCATTGACAATTATGCTAGCTGCGATCGCCGGTATATCCTTGTTTGTCGGCGGCATTGGCATTATGAATATTATGCTTGTCTCCGTCACCGAACGCACCCAAGAAATCGGATTGCGAAAAGCGATCGGCGCAACTGAGCAAGATATTTTGCTACAGTTCATCATTGAGGCAGTGATTGTTTCTGCGGCTGGCGGCTTAGTTGGGACTGCGGTTGGTGTCAGTGGCATCCTATTAGTGGGAGCCTTGACTCCTTTGGAAGCTAGTCTTTCTCCTGTAGCGATTACTATGGCAGTTGGTGTCTCTGGGGGTATTGGTTTATTCTTTGGCGTTGTTCCTGCACGTCGTGCTGCTAAACTCGACCCGATTGTGGCTTTGAGAAGTGCTTAGATAAATCATCACAAAGACGCGATCGATCGCTGTCAAGACAAAACGACTGATTATTGTAGAGACGGCGATTCATCGCGTCTCTTGGCTGTAACCGAACAGTATTGATATGAGTCCTATCGTTGAGCGATCGATAAAGGCTTCGATGCGCGATCGCTACAATCCATTGAAGTAATTTTGCTGAAAAACGGGAAGACTATGGTTAATCCCAAATGGGGAAATTTCTATAAAAATCCCGAACAGCAAAATGCTCAAAAAATCTTTACTTAACTGTTTAATTTTGCCTGTTTCTTTAGTGCCCTGGCTCTGTGTGGGAACGCTTTTCAATTCCCCAGCCAATGCTTTACCAGGGCAAAGTACAGAAGAGGTAGGCACTTGGATTAAAGCACATCCGACACTCCGCCCCAGGAGAGGGGAGCAATTATTTGTGCAAAAGACTGATACTGCTGCCCAACGATTCACTTTTCAAGCGTCGGTATTGCCTCCTGGTAGGGTGGAGTTTTCCAAAGACCGGGGCACAATTCGGACTGAGCGTATTACTATGTATGATGCTATTAACGGCATGACATTTGCCCGTCTCCAAGAATCCTTGCGGGTAATTTATGGCTTGGAAATTTATCAAGACTACGATCGCGCCCAAGTTGTGTATCAATATCCCAACGAAAAGGTAATTAATTCAGCGCGTCTGGCCAAAACTCCAATTCGGGAAGCTTTAAAGGGAGAATTACGAGTAGGCGATCGCTATGTATATTGGGTGGAAGTTGCCCAACCCAAGAATGGCAAAGCGTTTACCGGCCAAATGACTGTTTTGCTCAAAACTGACTTAGACAAGTTAGAAAATGAACTGCAAATTCGTTAATGGCTATTAGTCATTGGTCATTTGTCATTTGTCATTCTCCTGTGCTCCCCCTGCTCCCCCTGCTCCCCCTGCTCTCTCATCTCTTCCCCAACTCCATAGTCGCTAAGGTTTGCCATATACCCGAAAAGATACTTTCAGCTGCTAAGGAAATTCGTAGTAAATCTTCTTTGAGTAGTGGTGGCCAATCAACCCCGGCTTTACGCCCTGCGCTAAATAGCTGTTGTGCCTTAATACTTAACTGATAAAGGGCTAAAGCCAGTTCTCGGTCTACGCTCTTTGCATCTTTGAGGGCTTCAAACACCACTTTCAATGCCAACAAAATCGAAGTGATCTGACCGGGTACCGGCGGTTTGCCCTGTTTCATACGCGTTAACAGCGCATCTGGGTTTTCCTCGGTTGTGATTGTCTGATCTATGAGGAGTTTCCTAGCTGTTTCGTAATTCATGTAGTCAGTTTAGCGTACATTTTGCTTCAGCAGTAATACTTAATTAAAAAGTAATAAAACGGCTTTCTAGTTATTTATAGCAATCTCTGATGATTTGTGAAATGATAGTCGTGGGGAAAATTATGAGGAATTGGCCATACTCTAGGTTAACCAGATAGACTGAATATAATATCTTTGAAAAATACATCTAACTAGGAATCAAAAATAAAATGATCTCACCAAATTTACTAGAAATTGAGCGCTCTATCCTTGCCTTGTCTGTGGAAGAACAACTTTGGTTGTTAGAAACTATTGTTCGTAAAATTCGAGAAAATGAGTATGTAAAAGATAGTTTTTCTGATACTAAAAATCTAGATGAACAACTGCAATTTACTGCTATCGAGCCAAATATTCAAACACAAATTACTGCTATACATGATGAGTTTGCAATTTCTGAAATTCTCTAATATATAGGAATATCAATCATGAAATTGCCCGACTGAAAAAGTTAAATATACAATTTATCGGTGAGCGATCGCAAAAACATTGCTGAGTGCGATCGCAGTCTCGAAATTAATTATTTACATCGCACTCAGCAGTTTTATTCAGTAATGACAACAAGTTTTTGCGTAATCTAGATTGCCAAACTGTTTTCGTTTACACGGGGATGTGGCGATCGCAAAATCAAATTATTAACCAAAATCCCCATAGTTAAAATTATGGAGATGTCCCTATTTGCTTTTAATTTTGTTTAATCTATCTTTACTATTCAACCTGATTATGGTATATAACTGTGGGAAATACGCTCTGATGATGTTGCTGATTATCAGTCAATAGGGACAATCTCGCAAAAGCAAATTTTAACGGTGCTTATTACATTGTTTAAAGTTATGTAGCCTTTTGATTACGGCCTATCAACCACTGCGGTAGACTATGCGTTGATTATGATTCTTTCGCAGAGAAGAACACTCGAAAGGAGCCGTTTTTTCAATGTCTCATACCGTAAAAATCTACGATACCTGCATTGGCTGCACCCAATGCGTCCGCGCTTGCCCTACTGATGTACTTGAGATGGTTCCTTGGGATGGCTGTAAAGCTGCTCAAATTGCCTCTTCACCCCGTACAGAAGACTGCGTGGGCTGTAAGCGTTGCGAAACTGCTTGTCCCACCGACTTTTTGAGCATCCGGGTTTACCTGGGCGCTGAAACAACTCGCAGTATGGGTCTAGCTTACTAAAAGCTGAGTGCTGAGTGCCCAGTGCTGAGTGCTGAGACAAAAAGAAGTAAATCAGAAACACAATTTCTTGATTCTTCACTCGGAACTCGGAACTCGGAACTCGGAACTCAGCACTCAAGACTTTTAATTGTCTCAATAGCAAGCACCTTTACGATCGTAGAGTGGACACTGCCCGCCTTACGAAATCGCAATTTTAGATTGGGGATATAATCTCTGGGTATCTAAATCCTAGAAGCTATATTTGTACCGTCAGGTCAAAAACTGACGGCGAATCCTCTGTAAAAAAACCTAAAATCCATAACAATGCCTAGTAGTCTGCCAACCTAAAAATGTTAGGTGGAGGTTGGGTAAAGGTTAAAGGGACTCATGGTAAGGGATAAAAAACCTTTCCCCCTTACCCTTTACCCCGCTTGCAATGCCTTGGCGTACTACTAGTGGTAGAGGGAGTATTTTACTCCCTTTTTCTTTGCAAAACGTCCACTTTATGCTACCTACTATACTGGATTTAATCATCCTGAAAAAAAGTGGTGTGAAGAATGTGCGGAATTGTTGGATATATAGGCACTCAAGCGGCGACAGACATTTTACTAGCTGGACTGGAGAAACTAGAGTACAGGGGCTACGATTCGGCTGGAATCGCCACTGTTTGGGAAGGTGAGGTAAATTGTGTGCGGGCAAAGGGTAAACTCCATAACCTGCGTTCTAAATTGGAACAAATAGAAACCCCTGCCCAAATTGGTATTGGTCATACACGCTGGGCAACTCATGGCAAACCAGAAGAGTACAATGCCCATCCCCATTTGGATACGGCAAAGCGAGTGGCGGTGGTGCAAAATGGCATTATTGAAAACTACCGCGAGTTACGCGAAGAACTCAAAGCTAAAGGACACGAATTTCGTTCTGAAACCGATACCGAAGTCATTCCCCATCTGATAGCCGAATTTTTAAAGAATCTTCCCCCTTCATCTCCCTTCATCGACGCAGTTCGTCAAGCCGTTAACCATTTGCGCGGGGCGTTTGCACTTGCAGTTATTTCTGCTGATTTCCCCGATGAATTGATTGTGGTTCGCCAACAAGCACCTTTAGTAATTGGTTTTGGTCAAGGGGAGTTATTTTGTGCCTCTGACACGCCTGCGATCGTTGCTTACACCCGTGCAGTGCTACCTCTGGAAAATGGCGAAATTGCCCGCCTCACACCTTTGGGCGTTGAGATTTACAATTTTGCTGGCGACAGGTTGAAAAAACAACCCCGGTTGCTCAACTTCAATCCTGCAATGGTAGAAAAGCAGGGATTCAAACACTTCATGCTCAAAGAAATTCATGAGCAACCAGGAGTAGTAAGAGCTAGTTTAGACGCATACTTCAATCCAGCCGAATCTACCGAATCCCCAATCAATCTTGGTTTACCTGCGGATTTATACACCGATTTAGAACAAATTCAGATCCTCGCCTGTGGTACCAGTTGGCACGCAGCATTAATCGGAAAATATTTACTCGAACAACTAGCAGGAATTTCCACTCAAGTACATTATGCTTCTGAGTATCGCTATGCACCATCACCCGTGACGGCTAACACCTTGATCGTTGGCGTTACCCAATCAGGTGAAACAGCCGATACCCTAGCAGCTTTGGCGATGGAAAAAGAACGTCGCCAAGGGAAAGAACCCAAATATGAAGCGCGACTACTGGGAATTACTAATCGTCCAGAAAGCAGCCTTGGTCATCTGGTACCGCATATTATTAGTACCCTAGCAGGAATTGAAATTGGGGTGGCAGCGACGAAAACTTTTACTGCCCAATTGATGGCGTTTTATGCTTTAGCATTGGATTTGGCAGCTCGTCGTCAGACAGTTTCAAAAGATACACTAGATCAAATTATTAATGGGTTGCGACAGATTCCCAAAGAAATTGAGGCGACTTTGGCAAATCAGGAAAGTTTAACCGAACAGCTAGCCCACGAATTTGCCGAAACTAAAGATTTCATTTTTGTGGGTAGAGGAATTAACTTTCCCATTGCTTTAGAAGGGGCATTGAAATTAAAAGAAATCAGCTATATTCATGCCGAAGGGTATCCAGCTGGAGAAATGAAACATGGCCCGATCGCACTTTTAGATGCGAAAGTACCAGTAGTTGCGATCGCCATCCCTGGTAGTGTTTATGAAAAAGTTATTTCTAATGCCCAAGAAGCCAAAGCCAGAGATTCTCGGTTAATTGGCGTGACTCCTGTTAACGATGGCGAAGCTGTGGAAATCTTTAACGATTTACTCTCTGTCTCAAATGTAGATGAATTGCTTTCTCCTCTCCTCACAGTTGTACCTTTACAACTATTGGCTTATCACATTGCTGCCCGTCGCGGTTTGGATGTCGATCAGCCGAGGAATTTAGCTAAAAGTGTTACTGTTGAATAGTATATATTTATACTACTATTTTAGATGAAAATAGCTTTTGAAGAAATTATATCACTTGCAGAAGCTATTTTTTTGTTTAGATTGTTTAAGTACACTTTAGATTCAAGGCGTTGCAGAGAAAGCGGGATGATTTTGCCATATGTTTAATGCAATATTTTAAGCTTGCCACGGCACTACAAAACGACAAAATCAGATTATCGAGTTAAAAGGCTGAGAAATCTAAACCTTGCCGAAAAGAAATCAGCAGTTCATTCAATGCAGCCATATCAATTAAAAATGCATCATGTCCGTGGGTTGAATTCAGCCACGCCAGTTGAGCATTAGGGATTAAATTTGCCAATTCTTGTTGTTCTACTGGAGGATAGAGGATATCAGAATCAATTGCAATAACTAAAATTGGTTGCTGGATGCTTTGCAGAATAGATTCATAATCTGACAAATCAGGACTGGTGCGATCGCGTGCAATATCGTGGCGATCCATTGCATGGGTGAGAGTGATGTAAGTGTTGGCATCAAATCGTTCTGTTAGCTTTTGACCTTGATGCTGTAAGTAACTGGTTATAGTAAACTGCTCAGATGCATCATACTCGCGTCCAAAGCGGCTTGTAAAACTATTCCAAGAACGGTAAGTAGACATCGCCATCATCCGCGCTACTGCTAGTCCTTGGTTTGGCGGCGCATTTAGAGTATAGTTCCCTCCTTGCCAGTTTGGATCGGCATAAATTGCCTGTCTTTGGGCTTCACTTAATCCAATACACCAAGCTGAATGTCTGCCAGAAACAGCAATGGGTGCGATCGCTTTCACCTTTTCTGGATATAACAATGCCCACTCCAGTGCTTGCATTCCACCGAGCGAGCCACCAATTACTAACCGCAGAGATTGAACACCCAGGTATTCTAATAGCGCAACTTGCAGGCAAACCATATCTCGGATTGTAATCTTAGGGAAGAATACCCGATAAGGGTTTCCCGTTATGGGGTTGACAGTAGTTGGCCCAGTTGTGCCGTAACAACTTCCCAAAATGTTGCTGCATACAATAAAGTCGCGTTCTGGATTGAAGGCTTTCTCTGAACCAAATAAAGGTTCCCACCAATCATCAGCATCAGCCGAACCAGTTAAGGCATGACAAATCAGTACCCCATTATCGCCTTGAGCATTTAACTGTCCCCAGGTGCGATAAGCAACCTGAACCCCAATTAATGTTGCGCCGCCTTCTAATTGAAATGGTATTGTTAGCTGGTAGAACTGGGTTTGCGGTGAGATGAAGTCTGAGTAGATCATATCTAGGAGTGGGGAGTGGGAAGCAGAGGGGCAGGGGAGTAGGGGAGTAATACTGCTTGGTTAAAGGGAAAAGGGTAAGAGGAAAAGGATTGGAAGGCTCGATTTATAAGGTTTTTTCCCTTTAACATGAGTCCCTTTCCCCTAAAACCCGACAAGTATTGAGTAGAGGAGAAGTTGCAGTAAGTTTTTCCCCTGTGCCCAATGCCCAATGCCCAATGCCCCATTCCCCATTGATTAACTCTTAACTTGCTGGAATGTCTGCTCAAAATCTTCTTTGATGTCGTCGATATGTTCAATTCCCACTGATACTCGCACCAAATCGGGTGTCACACCTGCTGAAAGCTGTTCGTCATTACTTAGCTGTTGATGGGTTGTAGAAGCGGGATGAATAACAAGGGTTTTCGCATCACCAACATTTGCTAAATGACTCGCCAATTTTACATGATTAATAAAAGCTTTACCCGCTTCTAGTCCACCTTTGATACCAAAGTTTAAAACTCCCCCAAAGCCATGCCGAAGATATTTTTTCGCTCGTTCATGATAAGGGTGATTGGGAAGTCCGGGATAATTAACCCAAGATACTTGCTCTTGCTGTTCTAACCACCGAGCCAATTCTAGGGCATTGCTCGCATGACGATCTACACGCAAAGAGAGAGTTTCTAATCCTTGCAGTAACAGAAAGGCGTTAAATGGACTCAAGCACGGGCCAAAATCTCGTAACCCCTCGACTCTAGCGCGAATAATAAAGGCAATGTTACCAAATGTTCCACTAGGGCCAAACACTTCTTGAAAATTTAGCCCACGATAGCCGGGTGCTGGCTCAGTAAATAGAGGAAATTTGCCGTTACCCCAATCAAATTTACCCGAATCGACAATTACACCACCAATGGAAGTACCATGTCCGCCAATCCATTTAGTTGCAGATTCTACTACAATGTCTGCACCATGTTCAATTGGTCGAGCTAAATAACCACCAGCACCGAAGGTATTATCTACAATTAAAGGAATGCCGTTTTCGTGGGCAATGTGAGCTAAAGCGGCAAAGTCGGGAATATTGAATTGAGGATTGCCAATGGTTTCAACGTATAGGGCTTTGGTGCGATCGTCGATCGCTTGACGAAAACTTTCTGGGTCATCTCCCTCAACAAACTTGACTTTAATACCTAGCCGTGGTAAAGAAACTTTAAACTGGTTATATGTCCCACCATACAGAAAACTAGTGGAAACTATATTATCCCCAGTCTGAGCGATGGTACTGATTGCCAAGAATTGTGCCGCCTGACCACTAGCGGTTGCTAATGCTGCTACACCCCCTTCTAACGCAGCAATCCGCTTTTCAAATACATCCGTCGTCGGGTTCATGATGCGGGTGTAAATGTTACCAAATTCCTGGAGAGCAAATAACCGCGCTCCGTGGTCGGTGTCATCAAAAACGTAGGAAGTTGTTTGGTAAATCGGTACAGCACGAGCATTAGTTCCAGGAGCTGGCTCTTGTCCAGCATGAACTTGCAAGGTTTCAAAACGATATTGTTCTGACATAAGCAGTTATTTGAGTTTCCATTTATACAAACAATTAACAATAATTGAGCGTTGTTTTGGATAAATCAACGGTAATTTGGAGAGCTTACCGTATTTTACCTGTTTGCATCTAAGATTCCTCATCTCTAGCACAACAAGTTGGAAAATAGAAAATGGGAATTAACACCTCTTAATTTATATTTACAAAAAAGCGTGTGAGTCGTCATGCAAATAGACCAGCCTTTTAGAATTAATGCTGCCCAACCAGACAAACTAAAACAATTTCTTCCCAAACCTTTAATTATTTCCAGCCCAGTTGCAGGTTGCAATGGTTTTTATTTTGCCTATCATCGCCAGTCAAACTATCAACTTCCTGAAACATCACCTTTTCAGCATATTGTTACTATTTATACTAAAGAATTTGAGGCAAAATTAAAAATTAACGGACACTGGCAAAGTAAATCTTATGCAACAACCGATGTGGGGATTTTTCCTGCTCACCAAATTTCTCCAGCAGTACAATTTGAACAGGAATTAGGGTTTATTCACCTTGGTTTTGAACCAACGATGATTACTCGTGTTGCTTACGAATCAGTAAATCCTGATGCAGTTGAAATTGTACAACAGCTGCAAACTCACGATCCATTGATTCAACAAATTGGACTGACACTTAAGCACGAAATAGAAACTAGTGGATTTGATAGTTCCCTGTATATGGAGTCAGCAGCAAATCTACTGGCAGTGCATTTATTGAAACGTTACTCAACGCAGAAATTTATCATTCGAGAATACACAGGTGGATTACCAAAACATAAATTAAAAGAAGCGATCGCTTATATCAATGATAACTTAGACCAAAATTTGTCACTTGCAGAAATTGCGGCGATCGCACAGATAAGTCCGCATTATTTTGCTAGCTTGTTTAAGCAATCAATGGGAATAGCACCTCATCAATATGTCATCCAATGCCGAGTTGAAAGAGCAAAGTATTTACTTGCAAAGCGAGAATTATCAGTTATGCAAGTCTCCCAATTGGTAGGATTTCAAAGTCAAAATCATTTCACCAAGGTTTTTCGCAAATATATTGGCATCACTCCTCAAGCATTTAGAAAGCTACGCTGAATTTTTCGGAAGATAACGCTAGTTTTCGGAAGATTGCGTGAGACAGCACGATATTGTTAAAGCTAGACTCAATAGTTATCACCACACTTTGAATCTGTAGTCAAAAAAAATGACACAACTAAAACCAGCCCAGGAAATGCCCGGTAGCTTTGGGCTACCCATTTTAGGTGAAACTCTCCAATTATTTGCTACCCAAGGATGGGGACTGGCGAAGAACTATGAACGCTACGGGCCTATTTTTAAAACCAGCATTTTAGGAAAGAAATATGCCGTTTTGGTAGGGGTGGAGGCAAATCGACTAATTTTGCAAGAAAAAGCCGATTATGTATCTTCCTACTTAGGATGGAAAGTGGCTATGGAGCATATTTTTGGGCGACCTATGATGCTTCAAGATGGTGAAGAACATCGCCGGACTCGTCGTTTAATGGCTCCAGCCTTTCATAGTAAAGCCATTGCTAATTATTTTGACATCATGCAAACTGAAGTTAACAAGTGCCTAGAAAACTGGGTGCAAAACAGTCCAATTTCCATCAAGAATGAATTTAATCAGTTAGCATTGCGAATTGGAATTCGGCTATTATTAGGTGTTCGAGTACAAAACGAAGTTGAGCAAGTCGAACAGTTGTATAATACTTTGACGCCGGGAGCATTGGCGCTATTACGGTTAGATATACCATTCACAAAATATGGTCGTTCCCAAAATGCTCGTCGTCAGTTGAAAGCTTTCTTAGAAAAAATTATCAGCGAACGCAAACTTCAAGGCAACTTAGAAGAGTCTAGTGATGTATTAGGATTATTTTTGGCAGCATTAGATGAAGAGGGAAATGCTTTAGCACAGTCGCAGATCGTAGACGAATTGATACACTTATTAAATGCAGCGCATTTCACTACTGCTACATCCTTAACGTGGGCAATGGTTGAATTAGCAGCGCGTCCGCAATGGCGCGATCAACTCCGCCAAGAACTTAGAGAAGTTGTCAAAGATGAACCTTTGAACTTGGGACACCTCAAGCAACTTAATCAAATGACTTATTTTTTCAAAGAAATAGAACGACTTTACAATCCCGCAGGTGTAGTGCTGTTTCGGGGAGTTGTAAAAGAAATTGAATACGCAGGTTATCGCATTCCTCCTGGTTGGGTGGTGATTGTTGCTCAAGGATTAACGCATCGCATGAGCGAGATTTATACTAACCCCGAAAGTTTCGATCCAGAACGCTTTGCCCCTCCCCGCGAAGAAGATAAAAAAGACTCCTTTGCTTTAATTGGTTTTGGTGGTGGCGAACATATATGCATTGGAATGGAGTTTGCCAAGATGGAAATGAAGATTTTTTTGGCAATATTGTTGCAACGATATGATTGGAAAGTGACACCAGAATATGAACCTAACAACTATTATCAACTACCGTTTCAAGTAGAAGGAAAATTACAGGCACAAGTCAGCAACATCGAATGGAGAAACTAAGTTCAACACTATCCTGTACTCGTTGCTAATACTAATTTAATTAATGGTTGCAACACATCTTTGGTTAAAGACGCGATGAATCGCGTCTCTACAAATGCTCTATTTGCCGCATTCTTTTTTCAAATTTGTATAAATTATTCACTCAGTTTTTTATTTTTAAGCACAAATTGCTCCAGATCGTGATACTGTCCTTTGAAGAAGGCATACTGTTTTAATACACCCTGACTGTGAAAACCTAACTTTTCTAGCAACTTTTTAGAAGCGATATTTTCCAGCATGACTTGGGCAATAACGAAACGCAAATCCATTTTCTCAAACCCAAATTGCAAGATAGTACTTACTGCCTCAGTCATGATGCCTTGTCTCCAAAAAGTACTGGCAAGCTCATAACCGACTTCAGCAGAGTGTTCTTGTGGGTTCCAGGTAAACCCACAAGAACCAATCAAAACGTTGTCTTGCTTACGGGCAATTCCCCAGCGAATTCCATCTCCTCGCTCAAACCGCTGGGCTCTACGTTCAATGACTCCGATCGCTTCTTTAATAGAAGTGAAAGTATCAAGATTGTGAAACTGAGTCACGCTCGGATCGGAGAATACAGCAAAGGTAGCTTCAGCATCCTGTAACGTTGTCTCACGAAGAAGCAGCCTTGCTGTTTCTAATTGAGGAAAGGAAGATAGTAAGAAGCCGTTGCTCATAGTTGCGACTGATGATCTGGGGTTAGAGCTAAATTAGCGATCGCCACCGTGACAAAACTAATCAAAAAGCTCAAGGCTGAATAGTCTTCGCCGACTGGTTAAATAACAAATTTCGTGACTTATCTGGATCGAGCGCTTGAGTTTTCAATGCTTCGGCTTTTTCGTAGGCGCGAATTGTTGCTGGACGCGCTTTAATTGTTTCAAACCAGCGCTTGAGGTGAGGAAAATCCTCTAGGTTTTGACTTTGGAGTTCATGCGGCACAATCCAGGGATAAGCAGCAATATCGGCAATGGAATAATCGCCAGCCACAAATTCTTTATCTGCTAGTTGCTTATTCAACACTGCATATAAGCGTCCCGTCTCATTCACATAGCGGTTAATTGCATATTCAATCTTTTCGGGAGCATAATTACTAAAGTGATGATTTTGTCCCGCCATTGGTCCTAATCCTGCCATTTGCCAGAACAACCATTCTAAAACTTGAGTGCGATTACGTAAATCTTGAGGGATTAATTTCCCGGTTTTTTCTGCCAAATATAGCAAGATTGCCCCAGATTCAAATACCGAAATTGGCGCACGTCCATCTGCTGGTTCGCGGTCAACGATCGCAGGCATACGATTATTAGGAGAAATCTTTAAAAATTCTGGCTTAAATTGATCCCCAGCCCCAATATTTACAGGAATTATGGTGTATGGTAAGCCGACTTCTTCTAAGAAAATGGTGATTTTATGACCGTTTGGGGTTGTCCAATAATAAAGATCGATCATGGTTATTTTTCCTAAAATTGCGCGATTGTTTTGTAGGTTAATAGTGTGTTACAGATATCTCTTAATTACGAATGAGATTGTGGTGCTTTTGCGATCGCAGCCCAAACTCTGTGGTGAACCTGAAGAATTGGCGTAGGATATTTTGTTTCGAGTAATGTCGCCAATTCTTGGTCAAATACTTCTACCTTTTCTAGTGTCAAACTGGCTCCTACACCAGCACTAGCACGAATTCGTCCCCGCCAAGCTTCGTGTGTATAAGACACAAACATATCGTAAGAAAATGTGCGGATTTCTCGGAATCCTCCTTCGCCAATATCCTGTAACCACAGGGGATACAAACCATTACCGCCGCCCAAATTCCACGCGGGATTATGAGCTTGGATCAATTGTTCCGTTGCGTGAACTACATTACCTTTTAAGGGTATCCAATCAAAATGTGCGATCGCCAGCAAGCCATTTACTCTCAATATGCGAGTAATTTCCTTGACAGCACGCGGACGGTCAAACCAATGCCAACACTGTCCAGCTGTCACCACATCCGCACTGGCGTTTGGTAACTCGGTATTCTCGGCACTTGCAACTCGATAATCTACTTTGGGTTGCATAGATTCGCTTAACAGTCTGGCTTGTTCTAAAAGTGAAGCTGATGGATCTAGGCCAATTACATAAGCACCTCTATCGGCAAACCCCCGCGCTAGTGTCCCTGTTCCTGTACCGAGGTCAACAATATTCTGCCCTGGTAAACCTATACCATATTCAGACAATTTGTTAAATAATGAACTAGGAAACCCAGCCCGGTGTTTTGCATAATCAGTAGCAGTTGCACCAAAATCAATTTTCATACCTACAAAACTATTTTTGTAACAATTGTCTAGGCTAGAAGTTCTCTACCCACGGACGTAGTTCTATTTCCCATGTCCAAGCACTGCGGGGTTGGGGTGAGGGCTGATATTCTATGATTCTGCACCCAAGACAAACTCATCTGTCCCCTTATTTTTCCCCTTTTTACTCCAAGCTTAGTACTGTTCGCCTATTGTGCGCGTAGTTGTTGAATGTCGGCGGTGGAATTGTGGAAGCGGTTGTAGGTTTTAGCTAATCTTTCAAAGAATGCAAATTATCAAAATGTTGCTGCACATTTTATAACCACTTGCGATCGCAGCTTAATTTTCCCACTTTTTTAGGGTAACAGTATACAATAGTGGGCTGCTACCGCCAGCAAGGGAGGCAGAGCAGCCCAATGAGCAGCATTTATTTTCAGCCAGAGATATGAGATTTAAAAAGGGTTGGGGCTGAAGTATGACACCAATGCCCTCAACCCTTACCCGCTCTTAAGCGTTAAGCGCTTCCTCTTGATGGGTTTGGATAGTGCAATCAGAAGTGGCATAGGCAACGCAGGTGAGAACCCATCCCGCATCAACTTGATCGTTGTCTAGGAAATTCTGATCGTCTTGGTTAACTGTACCTGAAATCAGTTTGCCAGTGCAGGTAGAGCAAGAACCAGCGTTACAGGAATAGGGCAAGTCCAGCCCGAATTCCTCGTTAGCGATCTCTAGGATATACTCATCATCAGGAACGTCAATTACTTGTTCGCCGTCTGGGGTCTTTAATGTAACTTTGTAAGTTGCCATGTAAAACTTCCTAACTCAATATAAACTCCATTTTCGATACTACGGGTTTATGTGCAGCTAGTCTAGAGTGAAATTTGGTTGATTATTTTACATCTTAAGACGCTTAGTTTTAATCGCAAGTAAGAGTAAAAAATGCTGCGATCGCTTCAGAAAATCCCTCGAATGAATTATAATCTCTAGACACAATAGAGACATTCATACCCAACTTTTGTGCATTAGCAGTGGTGTAAGGGCCAAAACACGCAATTACACAGCCCTCATAATCGCTTTGTGAGTTGACCATTGTCAAAAAGCTTTCTACTTCCGCGGTGCTACTAAAGGCAATTACATCAATAATTCCTTCACGCATCAGGTTTAATTCCATACCATAGATAGTTTTATTTAAACCCTGCGTAATATACGTGGGTACGCGAGTTACTTCTATGCCCAATTGTTGCAAATCCGTAATCAAATTCGGTACAACGTCAGGTTCAGGCAAACCCACAACCTCTGGAGCCGGGATCAGCACTTTTTTCTCGTGAATTTGCGGAAGTTTCGCTAATTCAGCCACAATTCCGGCTGGGCTAGATTCTGTTGGGATTAAATCCACCTTGCCACAAAAAGACAATAAGCTTTCTGCATCTTTTCCTAATGCACATAAGTGGCATTTTTGTACTACAGATATAGGAATATTCAAATCATTTATCCGCTGAAAAAATGCTGTGATTCCGTTTCGACTTGTGAAGAGAATCCAATCAAATTCGTTTATATCGGCTAAAGCGGCATCTAACTGAGTGTAGTTTGATAAATAGCAGGTTTCGATAGTAGGCATGAAAACAGGTAAACCACCTTTTTTGATAATTTGTTCGGATAACCTATAAGCATAATTTCTCGGTGCTGTTATTAAAATTCTCTTGCCATAGAGAGGTAATTCTCTAGATGGAGTCAGCAGGTTGATTTGTTTTGATTGGGTGTGCATTTGTTTCTTGAAACAGAATTCAGGAGTCAGAATTCAGAATGAATTCTATACGACGGCTAAATTGAGCGCTCAGTCTAGCCGTCGTAAACTGAATAATATAGCGCAATACAAAAGATGTAGAGACGCGATTCATCGCGTCTTGAAAGACCAATTATCTACACCAATAACCGCAAGAATTCAGCAACGCCAAAAAGCTGATATAAATCCTAGCCATTTTTCTAGGATGAATTACTCTCCATTTTTCCGATGTCATCTGTGTTGAGAAAACGGCACAATCTGAACATCTAAGAAAGTTGGCAGAAAAATCTTATGTCTTCATTACTGGCTTTGTCCAACAGTTTAGCTGACACCGTAGAAGAAGCTGGAAGTGCTGTGGTTGCGGTGAATGGGGGTACACGTGTTTCCCCAAGTGGCATTCATTGGCGTAATGGCATCATTGTTACCTCTGATGAGTGCCTCCAGCGCTATGACGATATCACCATTACCTTATCAAATGGTAGTACTGCACCAGTAACACTCGTCGGTCATGACTCTAGCACCGATATAGCTGTTTTTAAACTAGAAAATGCAGAAATACCTGTGGCCAAAGTTGGCGATGCTAAAACGCTCAAAGTCGGTCATCTCGTGTTAGGACTGGCAAGAGGTAGCGAAGGTGATTTAAGGGCGGCGATGGGTGCAGTGAGTGTGGTTAGCGGTACTTGGCGGAGTATGAGTGGCGGGAATATTGACCAATTTATCCGCCCAGATATCACCCTTTACTCTGGGTTTGCAGGTGGGCCGCTGGTAGATGCGGCTGGTTTTGTAGTAGGGATGAATACATCGGGGCGGCGTGGTACTGCTCTGACAATTCCTACTGCGACAGTCGATCGCGTGGTTGACCAATTAGTAGCAAAAGGACGCATTTCTAAGGGCTACTTGGGTGTGGGAATGCAACCTGTACGTTTACCAAAGAATCTAAAAACTGCTCTCAATTTAAGTTCGGCAACTGGGGTAATTGTTGTCAACGTTGAGGCTGCGGGGCCTGCTGACAATGCAGGTATACTGCTTGGCGATGTTTTGGTAACATTCGATGGCGTAACTGTGAGCGATACAGGTGATGTGTTGGCGCTACTCAATAGTAGCGATCGCATTGGTAAAACTGTCAACGTCCAAGTTGTCCGGGGTGGAGTCTTAATTGAGTTAGCGATCGCAGTTGGCGAACGACCTACTAAGGAGGAATAATGCCAATTTGCGATGGGTTAGAGAGACGCGATAAATCGCCGTCTCTACAGGTAATTTATCCATCAATTATTTATTGACAGACTACTGGCTTTGTCAAGATTTATCTAAATGTTTTGATTCATTCGACCTTTTTACTCGGACATTGCACCTTTTTGCTCGGACGTTGCACCTTTTTGCTCGAACGTTGAGCCTCTGAACTCGGAAGTTGCACCTTTTTGCTCGAATCGTCATTAGTCATTAGTCATTTGTCATTTGTGTTTCTAAGGACAAAGGACAAATGACAAAGGACATCACTAGATTCTACTTTCACACGCTCAAAAACTGTATAACATGGCAAACACAACATTAACTAACATCGCTGCTGAATTGACAGAGGTAGCTGCTAAACTACGCGATCGCACTGTCAAAGTAAAAAGCGGCTCTCAGGGAGTCGGTTCTGGTGTGATTTGGCAACCTGACGGACTAATTATCACTAATGCCCATGTAGCAACTAGCAATCGCGCAACTGTGGAATTGGCAGATGGAAGGGTATTTGATGCGGTGCGTACCCAATTCGATCCACAGCAGGATTTAGCTGCCCTGAAAATTGTCGCTACTGATTTAACTGCTGCAACTATCGGCAATTCTGAAGCGCTACGAGTGGGTGAATTAGTTTTAGCAGTGGGTAATCCCTTTGCTGACAGTGGCGCTGTGACAACTGGAATTATCCATGCAAATAATCCACGAGCAGTTATGGCGGATTTGCAGCTATATCCTGGTAATTCTGGGGGGCCACTTGCCGATTGTCAAGGCCTGGTCGTGGGAATTAATACGATGATTGTTAATGGTTTGGCTGTGGCGGTTCCCAGCAACACCGTTGAGCGTTTTTTACAGGGAAATACTCGTCCGCAGTTGGGAGTTACACTGCAACCTGTGCTTTTAAGTAGGCGTAGCTTGGGTTTATTGGTGCTGTCAATTTTACCTAACAGTGCGGCAGAAAATGCTGGTATACAAATCGGCGATGTTTTAATTGGAGTTTCGGGGCGATTATTCACTAGCATGAATGACTTAACCAAATATCTCCATGAAAGTAAAGGATCTGTGCCGCTACAAATCCTACGCGGTAGACAGCAATTCGTGATTTATGTTGCCGTGCAGTCCGATAAAACTGCTGTGGAGGCGACATGATCCGAGTGATGGTAGTTGCTACTTCCCCTGTGGTGCGGGCAGGGTTATCAGCTGTGGTGACTACCAATCCTCGGTTGACGGTTGTGGGGAGTGCATCCGATTTGGATGTATTGGCGAGTGAAGTCGGGCAATTACAACCAGATGTGGTGCTGGTAGATTTGAGCGGGAATTTTCAACAAGCGGTGTGGGAAAAATTGCTAATTATTCAAGAACAGCAATATCCATTAGGAATAATCGTCATTGTTGAAGAACTCGACAGCATCGACTTAGAGACGGCGTTACGTTCTGGTATTCGGGGAATATTGCCTAATACTAGTACAGAGTCAGAAATTGTTGCGGCTGTAGAGGCGATCGCTTTTGGTTTACTGGTGCTGCACCCAAATGCTGTAGAATTACTGTCTATCCGCGAAAAAATAGTAACGAATCCCGTACAAACCTTGACACCACGCGAGATAGAGGTTTTAGGAATGCTTGGATCGGGGTTGGGAAATAAAGCGATCGCAAAACGTTTGCATATTTCTGAGCATACTGTCAAATTTCATCTTTCATCCATTTTTCAAAAGCTCACTGTCTCTAGCCGCACTGAGGCTGTTGCTGTGGGTGTGCGACTGGGTTTGATTATGCTTTGATCGATAGACTTTTTGGCATTGGGGGAAAAGGGTAAGGGGTAAAGGGGAATGGCACAGAAAAGATACAGCCCATGCTCTGACTCGTTCTGACTGGTTCCCTGCCTTTAGGGCTTGTCATTACCAACATCTTTTAAAGTGAGGTAGGGATGTAATAGAGT
>NZ_JAVRCK010000019.1:0-105596 GCF_034530815.1 Nostoc sp. DedSLP03 | reverse complement strand
TTTCCTTCTACATTTTCTCAGAAATGGTAAATCTTCCAAAACTGGATGCTCCCTTTCTCTTGAATATGGTGACTTTACGTCTTTGCCAGAATGTATTGGTGAATTAAAAAGTCTTGAATTCTTAAATATCAGAGGAAATATTTTAAGAGATTTACCAGAAAGCATTGGCAATTTACAAAATCTTCAATATATAGATGCTCGTGACAATATGTTAGAGTCTTTGCCAGATAGTATTTGCGATTTGAAATTACTGGAGGATATCAACATAGAGAATAATCCCAAGTGGAATTGGAATTATATCCCAAAGCATATCCGCAAGCTATTGGAGTAGAATCGCCGATACATTGTATAGCTCGTAAACCTTTGTATTTATCCTATTAAAAGTGAAGGTTCCTACAGAGGTAACATTATTTACTAAATTTTTTCAGTTAAACTTAAATTCTCTATGATATACTCATGTAATCAAGAATACCAGTAATATGGATATTAAAACTTAGTATTATGTCTAGTCAAGAACAAAATTCCAACAAAGCATTGAAGCAAACGCAGGTTAGCGCAACAAAGAAGAAAGTACAACCTCCCCCAGACCTCAAAAAACCAAAGAAAACCGAATAAAAATTATTAAAGTTACTTGTAGAGACTTAAATTCAATTAAGTCTCTGCAATTTTTATCAAAAATAAATCAGCTTATTTATTTTTTGCTTGAGTCTTTGCTTGTTCTAAAGCTATTTCTTTGATAGCCTGATATGAATTAACATTTGAAGTACCTTCAATAGCTTTAACTGCCAAATCCTGAACTTGTTTGAGAGCGGATTCAAGTTGTTTAGAAAGATTTTGAATTCGCGTTTCTTGATTAGTAATAGTTTGTTCTAAAGATTGCAGTCTTTGTTCATAGAAACGTTTTTGGCCTTCCACTTCCTTAGAATATAAATCTGATTTGACTTTAGCTTGGTAGTGGGCGATGCTTTTACCTTCTTCTGTAGCTTTTTTTATGGCTGCTTCTTTATCTTTCGGAAAAGCCTCTACCTTGGCTTTTAACTCTTCAAATTGTTTCTCTCTCTCAGAAATCGCTTTCTCCCGTTCAGCCCATTGCTTTTCTGTTTCTTGTAGTAATTCTTCTAATTGCTTATATAACGCTTTTTGCTGTTGCTCGTATTCGTCATTTTGCAGTTGCCGCTGGAGTTCTAGATTATACTTGTACTCTGCTGCATCACGTTGCCGAGTTTTATTCAAGTTTTCATTTCGTTCTTTTATTGCCCGTTGCTGTTCCTCTTGTTCTTTTCCCCAAGTATTTCTTTGCTCTAGTATTTCTTGGAATAACACTTCAGAACGTTGGTTATATTCTTCCTGATAAGCTTTAGTATTATCTTCATAGGCTTGGATGAGAGTATCCAAGATATCATCAGAAATTTCTAAATTATGCAGCTGTGTTAATTGTTGGATTTCTTCTTCTAAAGTTCGCCTGATTTCTTCCAACTTAGAGGCTTTTGTGGTTAGCTGTTCCGATAATTCATTAGCAGCACTGCCAAAACCTAATTGAATCTTTGCCAAGCTTTCAATTGTATTGTTCATCTTCTGTTGGACACTAGAAAGCTGATTCATAGCTATTTTTTGTTCTAATTTAGGCTGTTCTTTAGTTCCAGACTGGTTTTCTTTGCCAACTTTATCAAGTTCTGATTTCAATGCTGCTTTTTCTTTTGCCAACTCTTCATACGCCTGAAGAATTTCTACTTTAGTATTCTTATCAGTCGGTTTTTTCCCCACCACAACAAACCTCCTCTTCAGGAATTCAAAATAATTAAGATGCTACGAACTCACAACTATTTAGGGTTAGAACTACCAAAAGCCCTCATAGCTAAGTCTTGTGCTTGTTTTAATGCAGTTTGCAATTGAGCAGAAATGCCTTCTATTTGCTCTGATTGTTTCTTAATTGTTTCTTCCAGAGATTGAATTTTTTGTTCATAGCTCTGTTTGTTAGATTCCCATTCTCTTTCAAATAAATCAGCCTCAATTTTAGCTTTTTGGCTTGTTTCTTTAATTGCTTCTTCTCTAGCTTTCTTAACTGCTTCTTCAAGTTCGCTAGGAAATGTAGTTACCTTTTGTTCATAATCTGCAAAGAGTGGTTGGCGTTCAGCGAAGATTTTTTCTCGTTCTGCCCAATCTTTCTCTTTATTTTGAGATTTTTCTAGTATTTCCCTTTGTTGTTGGCGCTTTATCCCTTCGTAGCTGTCTGTATTGAGTTTGCGAGTAGTTTCTAACTTATACTGGAATTCTTCTTGTTCTTTCTGGCGCTCTTTGGTTAATAAATCATTGTATGCTTGAAATTTTTCTTCATACTCTGCTTGTTCTTTTTGCCATTCTTTTCGCCTGATTGTAATTTCTTTCTCTAGTGCTTCCCTTTTGCTAATAGTATCTTGTTCGAGAATTTTTAATTTTTCTTGGTGTTCTTGACTTAAAACGTCTAAAGTATCTGCTACCACTCTAATTTGTTGCAGTTCTTGTAGACGTTGGGTTTCAATTTCTATAGCTCGGTTCAATTCATCTAACTTGGAATTTTCCTGAGCTAGTTTTTCGGATAATCCGTTAAGAATACTGCCAAACTCTAATTGTAAATCAGCTAAACCTTTGACAATACTATCAACTGTATATGCAGAAGCTGTTTGCAGAATTTCTTGACTTTTTGCCTTTTCTGCTTCCTCTTGTTTGGTTGCTATTTTAGATTCAAGTTTTTTTCTTTGGATAATAATTTGTTGAAATGCTTGCATTAGTTGTTGTTTGCTGTCTTTGACTCCAACTGTAGTCATCTTCCAACTCCCTTCAATAGGCAAATGATTTATTGGGTAGCAAGCCATACCAATGACTACCCTATGCAGACATCAGAGTAGCCTTTTAATCAACATTTTTAACGCGGTGGAAATACTGAAATGATCCACATCTGACACTTAGTGGGTACGAATTTTCCACATATATGTCTTTCTGCTTTTCAGCTATAGTTTTCCCTTTGGAGATAGTAGTATTTTTGTACTAAGATAAATATACCTAAACTAATCTCCTCTGTCAAGATAATCCTTCATGCAATAATGCCTTTCCATTTTGTGAAGACAGAATCGAAAATTCAAAGTTTTTAATTAAAAAACTATTTAGAAGCTTGCAGACACAGTGATTTATGATTTAAGAGACTGCTGTGGTGTATGTTACTTTATGTAAATAAAATCTAAAAGAATTAACCTTAGTAGAAGCGCAGTTGCAGTAAGGCGAGATAATAGACTTAATCATCCTAATTGATACAAGCACAGTCCTAGACTTTTGTGATATCAATGTATACCAGTGAATCGACCAAATACTCTGCCAGAACGGACATTGGACAAACCAGCCGTATTCTAGTAGTAGAAGATGAAGAATTAATCCAGGAAATGCTAGCTGTAGCTCTGGAAGAAGAAGGTTATGGGGTGATAACTGCCCCCGATGGGCGGTCTGCTATAGAGTATCTTAAAAGTTTTGAAACCAATTCAGGGGAACTTCCCTTCGATCTGGTCATTCTTGATTTGATGCTACCGCAAATCAATGGGCTAGATATTTGCCGTTTGCTGCGTCATCAAGGCAACCCAGTACCTATTTTAATGCTCAGTGCTAAAGGTAGTGAAACTGACCGTGTTTTGGGGTTAGAGGTGGGTGCAGATGACTACCTGACCAAACCCTTTAGTATGCGCGAGTTAGTGGCTCGTTGTCGCGCTTTACTCCGCCGCCAACGCTTAAGTAATTTACCACCAATACCAGTATTAAAATTTAAGGATGTCTCCTTAAATCCCCAAGAATGTCGCGTGCTAGTTCGCGGTCAAGAAGTGAGTCTTTCTCCCAAAGAGTTCCGCTTGCTGGAATTGTTTATGAGTTACGCCCGTCGGGTATGGTCACGGGAGCAATTGCTCGATCAGGTTTGGGGGCCTGATTTTGTCGGCGATAGTAAAACTGTAGACGTTCACATTCGGTGGTTGCGCGAAAAATTAGAGCAAGACCCCAGTCATCCCGAATATATTGTGACTGTAAGAGGTTTTGGCTATAGGTTTGGATAATTAGTTGGGATAGTTGTTAGTTTTTAGTAGTCACCAAGAAACTAACAACTCAAATGCTTTTATTGGGATTTTTTCTGGGTTTAGCGGTAGGCATTGGGTTTTGGGTTTGGCAACAGGTTCAACTTAACCGCTACCTGGGCCGCTTACTTCGACCGTTGACCTCGCCTTCTTATAAGATGGGACTGCTGCTGATTCCTGGGTTGCGGCAGGAAATAGCGATGGTGAAACAGCAGCGGCAAGATTTGCAACAGTCGTTGCAAACTTACCAAGACTTGCTAGATTTTGCTCCAGTGGGATATTTGCAGGTGGATGAGGAAAATCAACTGCTGTGGTGTAATCGACAGGCGCAGGAAATTTTGTATCTGCAAAGGTGGCAACCAGAACAGGTGCGCTTGTTATTGGAGTTGGTCAGGTCTTATGAACTCGACCATTTAATTGAGCAAACTCGCGATCGCCAAAAACCCCAGACGGGAGAATGGGTATTTCATCCCTCTTGTGATGATGCAGCAGAGATGGCAACAATCAAATCTCTGGCTTTGCGGGCCTCTAGCTTGCCTTTACCCAATGGACAAGTGGGAGTATTTTTAGAAAATCGTCAACCCCTATTAGATATAAATCAAGCACGCGATCGCTCTTTTTCCGATCTAGCACACGAACTCAGAACGCCCTTGACTTCAATTCGTTTGGTTGTAGAAACTTTACAAAACCGTTTAGAACCACCTTTAAATCGCTGGGTTAACCGCCTGATGCAAGAAGTCGACCGACTGATCAACTTAGTGCAAAGCTGGTTAGACCTTACCCAAATGGAAGCAAACCCAAATATGCAATTGCAAGCCAAAGCTGTAGAATTGCGATCGCTGATTACATCTGTTTGGGAAACACTAGAACCTTTGGCACAACGCCAACATCTGTCTTTTTCTTATTCTGGCCCCGAAAATCTGTGGATTAAGGCAGATAAACCCCGGATCTACCAGGTTTTTCTGAATTTGTTAGACAATAGCATTAAATACAGTCCTCCTTGCACAAGTATTTATGTTGAAGCGAAAATATTATCAACAAAGGATAACGATCCTGCTTCCTCAATCTTGGAAATAAATCTTATTGATTCTGGAGTCGGTTTTTCGGAAGCAGATTTACCCCACGTTTTTGAGCGATTTTATCGAGGAGATAAAGCTCGAACTCATTCCCCCCAAGATAGTAACTCTATAGGAGCGATCGTTGGCAATGGATTAGGATTAGCGATCGTTGAGCAAATTCTAATCGCCCACGGTGGTTCAATCAAAGCAATGAACCATCCAGAAACTGGTGGTGCGTGGATGCAACTCCAATTTCCTGAAGTTATGGCAAACTCCCTAAGCCAAGACTATAGTTAGTAATATCTTCACGTTTGAGACAACAAGTGTGAAAGCCGTCGATAATACTCCCAATCCTCAAAGACCACAACTCGCACGCGCCATTAGGCGCTTAGAACGGGATGTATTACGCATGGGTGCCTTGGTAGAACAATCATTTCGCCTCAGCCACCAAGCGTTATTTGCTCGTAACTTAACAGCAGCTGAAGAACTCCCCCGATTAGATAAAAAGATCGATCGCTTTTATCGTCAAATCGAATCAGACTGTACGGCAATTATGACGCTACAAGCGCCTACAGCTCCAGATTTGCGCTGCTTGAGTGCCTTTATGCAGTTGGTGCGAGATTTAGAGCGCATTGGCGATTATGCTGAGGATTTAGCTGAGATTGCGATTAAAATTTTTCCTTACGCGCCTCATACGTCAATGCCCGACATTGAAGCTATGTCCCTTCACGCGCAGGCGATGCTGGCAACTAGCTTAAAGGCTTTAGGAGATTTCGATGAAGCCGGTGGACGCCGTTTAAAGCATCTGGATGATACTGTAGATGATGCCTACGATCGCGTTTATCAGACTTTAGCCCAACAACGAGATGTGTCCGGTGTAGTCGAGCCAATTATACTACTAGCACTGGCAATTCGTTGTCTGGAACGTATGGCAGATCACGCTACGAATATCGGTCAAAGGGTAGCATATGTTGTCACCGGTCAACGCTCCTAATTGATATGCTGCAAAGATCCCCGACTTCTACCCTCCAGATGTCTGTAAGAAGTTGGGGATCTAAATCCAGCGATTTAGTAAGTGCCATTCCACCCTCATATCTTCATAATTTTTGCGCCTACATACTTACTTAGTCTTCAGAAAATACCAAATAATAAAAAATAAGTTAACTAAATATTTTACTAAAAGCTTACCTGTTCTTAAACTTACACAATTAAAGTAGCGGATAAACAACTAAAAATTTTGGCTATATCTCACTGATAAATTCCTTAAGTAAAAGTTGTTACCATCAGAAGATTTTGAGTTAGTTCCTAGCTCTGAATTGAGAAGAATAGACTTTCAGTTAAGACAGGTAAATTTTGATACAAATTATTAGAGTTTCTTAATCATTGTAAATAGCGAGATTCCCTGATAATTATGTAGTTACGGTTAATGATGTATTCCCCAAGTCCTACTTCAAACTCTTCTACCGTGGTAAATGGTTCTGCTTTGGACGAACAATTACCCCAACAGATATTTACCCGTCGGGAAGTAATTCCACCTGACAATGACGTAATTTGGCGAATTGAATATGGTGCAGTTCGTACCTTAACGTGGAGTGAAGATGGAACATTTATCACTCTTGGTTATTGGGGACTAGGGGATCTGATTGGCTATCCTTTGTCTAAGGTGAAACCCTACCAGATTGAATGTCTCACGGGCGTAGAAGTAAGCATTGTGCCGCCTCATTTGTGGCATCAAGATATTAATGCTTTGTTGTCTCATATTCAACAAGCAGAGGATCTACTAAGCATTGTGCATCAAAAACCAATTTCGCTACGCTTATGGCAGTTTTTAGTCTGGTTAAGTGAAAAATTTGGACGTGATATAGATAAGGGCAAGCTAATTGATTTAAATATTACCCATCAGGATATTGCTGAAGTTTTAAATACTACGCGAGTAACTGTTACTCGACTCTTACAGCAGTTAGAAGAAGAAGGAATAGTTGTACGTCACAAACGCCGCATTATCTTGCGATTACCAAATAAATTAATTAAAAACTATAGTTCAGCAGCATGTTAAATGAATTGCTTGTAATAATCACAGGGTAAATGTATAATCGTTGCTGTGATTGTGTGTAAAATCCACAAAAGAGAAGTGTTTAAAGCATTATCTCATGGCTGGATTATTGTAGGTGTGAGTGAAACAAAAAACATGACAAAACGATTCTGGAATCTTTTTAAGGTTAGTCCAATTGTATTAGCCGCTACATTTTTCGTTGCTAATAGTGCCTTAGCTGCTGAAGTTAACGAACAGGTAACAAATGTTGGCGAGTTATCTGAAACTCAAGAGTCTAACGACATGAGTCAGGTAACATCAGTTTCTCAGTTTTCGGATGTACAGCCTACAGATTGGGCGTTCCAAGCTTTACAATCTCTAGTTGAGCGCTACGGCTGTATTGCAGGTTATCCTAACAGTACCTATCGTGGAAATCGTGCTTTAACCCGTTATGAATTTGCCGCAGGTTTGAATGCCTGTTTGGATCGGGTTAACGAACTGATTGCCACAGCTACTGCCGATTTGGTCAGTAAACAAGATTTAGCTACTTTACAGCGCTTGCAAGAAGAATATTCTGCGGAACTAGCAACTCTGCGCGGTCGTGTAGATGGATTAGAAGCCCGCACTTCTGAGTTGGAAGCTAATCAGTTCTCCACTACGACCAAGTTGGTTGGAGAAGCAATTTTCGCAGTGTCTGATGTTTTTGGTGACAGTAGAGCAGTTCCTGGTGGTGCTCCTACTCAAGATTTGAACTATAACACTACTTTTAGCGATCGCGTTCGTTTGAACTTGTTAAGCAGTTTCACTGGTACAGACCAGTTGCAAATTCGTTTGAATGCTAACAATACCATTTCTAATGTTGGTAGCGTTGCTGGTGGTGTTGCAACCGGTACTGGTACTAACATGACCCGCTTGGCTTTTGATGGTGATAACGGCAACGCGGTTGTGATTGATAAAATCAACTATGCATTCAACTTTTCTGACGCGGTGCGTGTCAAAGTTGACGCTAGTGGTGGTGAATTATACGAAAACGTAAACACCTTCAACCCTGACTTTGCAAGCTCTGCTAGAGGTGCGCTCTCTCGCTATGGACGTTTTAGCCCTATTTACCGTCAAGGCCAAAATTCTGCTGCTTTGACTGTTACTTTAAATCCTAACAAAGCTATCAGTTTGACTGGTGCTTATTTAGCGCCTTCAAGTGGTACTAATGGTATCTTTGGTGCTAATAATCCCGGTATTAATAATGGGCTGTTCGATGGTGATAACACCATCTTTGGTCAATTAACTTTCAAACCCAGCAAAGCCTTCAATATTGGTCTAACCTACGCCCATAGTTACTTCGCTGGTAATGCTGCCAACAGTCTCTTCCAAGGAACAGGTAGCGCTTTTGCCAATAACCCCTTTGGAGCTGGTACTCGCACTGAATCCAATAACTACGGTATAGAAGCTACCTTCCAACTAGGCTCTACCTTGGCCATTAGTGGTTGGGGAGGTTATACAACTGCTGATGCTCTTACTGGTGCTAATGCGGGTACAGACGCCGATGTTTGGTACTGGGCTGGAGCGCTTGCTTTGAAAGACTTTGGTGGCGAAGGCAACGTTTTAGGTGTGATCTTTGGTCAACCACCCAGAGTTACTGGTGGTAGCATCAAAAATGTCGCTGGCAATACTACTTTTGACGACAGTACTTCTTATCACTTAGAGGGTCTTTATAAGTACAAGATTTCCGATAATATTCAGGTAACACCTGGCTTGTTGGTAATCTTCAATCCAGAGCACAACGACGCTAACGACACAGAATATGTAGGTACTCTACGTACTACCTTCACCTTCTAAAATTGGCAAAGCTCAGAATTAGATAAACAAAACCCCACTTTGAGGTGGGGTTTTGTTTAGGAAGAAAATTAGCTATGTAGGATGGTAATCTGGCTGATTGGATACATCTTTTGGGGGGCGATCGCTACTCCAAGCCCACCACACAGAACCACAGTGACAGTAATAGAACTCTTGCCATTTGCGACGACGGTCTTCCGTAAGTACAGGCGATCGCCGATTTAGCCAAACTTTCTCAGCTTCTAGGCTACTTGAGTGGCAGTTAGGACAGCAAAAATTGTATGCATGTATTGCCTTATTCGTCCATTCAGGTGGGAGGGTAGCAAAAGCGTCCATGTAGTTACAAATATAGTCTTAATGGCAAGCTAAAACTTTGAGGTTTGGAATTTGGCGGCAAAGGAATACTATAAAATCCCGCCATACTATCAAACTGCTGAATAAATATTCTTATAGATCGATCTGAATTTATTCAAGACTGTGAAATCTCATAAATCAAAGGTTAACACGAAAACTTTATTTTTTACACACCTAGTTACTATGCACATTATGGCTAATAATTAAATTTATGGAGCCAAATGTTGAAATTCGCCGTTTGTTAGATGTGATGCCTGCTTCTGGTCGGATGACGACAAAAATCGTCAGTAAGCCAGAGCAAGCAAAAGTAATTGACGCTTCCTTTCCCCAACCCTGGAACCAAGCGCGACCGATATATATTAATTTTGATTTGTGGCGTCGCCTGACAAAGCCGCAACGAGACTTGCTGCTGTTGCAGATGGTTAGCTGGTTGACGGGGGTAAAGTGGTTTAAACCCGACATTTATCAAGGCGTGGTGTTGGCTGGGCTGTTAGGCGGATTCTTGGAAGCAGCACAGTCAGATGTAGTGGGCGTTGCTGTCGCTGGGGGATTAAGTACGATCGCTGCTTTTCGGATCTGGCGCACTAATAAATCTCAAGAGTCAGAGTTAAATGCTGATGCAGCCGCAATTAAAATAGCACAGCGGCGTGGTTATTCAGAAGTTGAAGCAGCACAGCACCTATTATCAGCAATTGAAGCGGTAGCCAAAATTGAAGGACGTTCCAGTTTCAATTTTACTGAGTTGATTCGTTGCCAAAACTTACGAGCGATCGCAGGTTTATCACCAGTAGGTATACCAGAAAGTTATAAGTAAAAATAAGTAATAATCAGAATTCATAATTCATCTGTCTGAATAGTTAAAGAATCAGAAAAATATCTGATGATAATCGCATTTACAGCAATCTTGCCGTTCCAAATAAATTGGATTCTGAACTAACAATGTTAAATAATAAAATTAGCAAATATACTTCAAAATTACCTTTGAAGTCTTCTTGGTTTATTATTATTCTTTTTTCTTTTCTTGGTTTAATAGGTATTCTGAACCATTCAATGTGGCGAGATGAACTAAATCCCTGGCTGATTGTCAGAGATAGTGAATCGTTCGGGGATTTAATTGCAAATATTCATTATGAAGGTCATCCTGTTCTATGGTACTTTTCTCTGGCAATTCTGATAAAAATAGCCGAGAATCCAATTATTATGCAAATTTTCCATTTGGCAATTACTGTTGTTGCAGTTACACTTTTTTGTCTGTATAGCCCTTTTAACTATCAACAAAAAATTCTATTTTCCTTTGGATTCTTTCCTTTTTATGAATATCTTTTGATTTCTCGAAACTATGCCTTTAGTATGTTATTTGTTTTTGCCTTTTGTACAGTTTTTGCATCTAGAAAAATAACTTATGCTTATTTGGCAATTCTATTGGGTTTACTAGCAAATAGTAGTGCTTATGGTTTACTATTATCATTTTCTTTATTATTAACTTTGCTAGTTGAATTTTGTTTTGATAGCGAACATCGGCAGCATTATTTTAGTCAAACCAAAAAGTATGACTTATTTTTAAGTATTTTAATTATCACATTATCTTTTCTTTTATCTATTTATATTATTACTCCTCCGACAGATAGTTATCTTCACGGTGGGTTAAATAATGGTTGGCTAACAGAATTAGATATCCGTCATCTGTTAAGAAGTATTGGCAGAATATTTGGTAGTTATTTATTAATTATTCCTACACATAAAAGATGGCTGGATTTAATTGTTTGTGCGACAATTGCTTTATTTTTTGTAGTTTTAACTTTAATAAAGTTATCTGAAAAGCCAGTTGTTTTCTTTTTCTACATGATAGGCAATTGTATATTATTTGCCTTTACATACTTGAGATTTTTAGGTATGCCACGGCATTTTGGACATTTTTATTTAGTTTTCATAGCAGCTTTATGGTTGGGAAGTTATTATCAAAAGTCTATATTTTTACTTAATAAAATATCTATTTCTACACGTTCAATTACATATATTCACAAATGGCATTATCTGGCTTTGATGCTCATTCTTTATGTCCAGTTGGGGGGAGGAATTTATAGTTTTTCCAGAGATTTAGTTATACCATTTTCTGCTAGTCGCGAAACAGCCCAATATATTCACAAATCTGGATTAGATAATGAGTTTATTGTTGCCAGTCGAGATGCGAATATGGCTCCTTTATCGGGTTATCTGAATCGAAAATTTTACTATCCAGAAATTGCAAAAATGGGAAGCTTTACTTTATTTAAAAAAGGTCGTCAAGAAGTGGAACAAGCAGAGATATTAAGCCAGATTAATTCTCTACTTCAAAATCAAGATGAGCGAAAGAAAGTTTTGCTGATTTTAAATAAAAAACTGAATGTCAACCGCAATGATTTGAAAATTGTTCCGATTAAAGATTTTCAGAGAGGCTGGGTGGATAATGAAAGATATTATCTTTATTGGGTAAATGAAGTATAAGAATAATGCACCACAGAACTTTGTAGTTTAATATAGGATACACTTTTTTGATAACCGCTCAATAATCCGGGGTAAATCGCTCAGTGACAAGGCTGAAATGGCATAAACTCGTTCCTGAACTGGTAGTTCGCCCCGATTTATTGAGCGGATACCTTTTTTGTACTAGAGAATCAGCATTAACATTTGAATTTGTCCCTATAAATACTTGTTGTATCCAGTGGCTATTGATAACAAAAGATATTTCATTAAAGCTACAGCAAGGAACTAATCCTGCTTTCTTAGCCATTTTACAGTACTGTTCTGTCTTAAAAACTAAGGGCTTAATTGTTATACAAGCAAAATGTGTCGCCAAAACACCTCAAAAATAACGCTTTTGCATCCTTTGACTAGCTTGCCATCCCTGATAACTAGCTGGGATGCGTGAGGCTAATCTACACTGGAATAAGAGAATGTGTGTTTAACTGACTTAGATATCAAAACCTGGGGAGTTTTGTCATACTTTCTCGGTGTTACTTATGAAGTGATTACCTCGTGTGGTAAAACTTAACTTAAATTCTGTCAGTTACTAACGGAGTTGATGGGAATGAGTACCTTAATTTTTATTGGCTTGATAGTGGTTTACGGAGGCGGCGCTTGGAAATTTTGGAATGGGTTTGGACGGACTAATTTTAATCCAACTTTGACTAATCGGATTGGTTTATCTTTGCTATGGCCAGCTTTGTTTATTACAAATCAGTCTTATCGTCGAAACTTTAGAAAGGCGTTGAAGGGCTAGGGATTACTATTAAACCTAACGTCATCCAATCCTGACGGTGGTATATATCTCAAATAAATTTAACCTACAACCTCGCTTCCCTAATAGGGAAGCGAGGTTAGGTTTGTTCGTTTTACAAAGGAGAGCAATTAGGGAAGGATAAGTTCGTTAACAGTGGGAAAAAATTTCAGTTGATGAATTTACCAATTATTTACCATTGGTTAATAGATGGATTGCTCCACCTACGGCTGCACCATCAATAGCATTGCCAAGGGTATCTCTTTTATCGCCAGTAATTACACCAGTCAATGCACTAGCCCCTGCACCGACTCCGACATCTTGAGCAGCGTTCCGGTGACGGCGATTGCGAGTATTTCTCAGACCATTTGCACCATTGACGGTTGCACCAGTGACACCACCTTTAACAGCATTCCCTAATACACTGCCATTTCCCCTAACAGCTCCGGTTACAACGTTGGTAACAGCTCCAATACCTGCATCTCTTAGTACTTGGTCATCAGCAGCAGCGGGTTTGGCGGGAACTAAGGTTACACCAGCTAAACTTGCAGCCATGAGGCTGGGTAAAAGTGCGCGTTTTAGGATTTTATTCATTGTGTTACCTTCTCAAAACATCAAACAATTTTCTAAAAACCAAAGTTACTAGAGTCTGATAAAATTTGAATTTTTTATCTGGATCATAGCAACTATATTGTTTGAGAACATATTCATTATTGCATTTGCAAAGTCATAACTACATCTACTGAAAGCATGAATATAAATTCAGTCCAGAGAAGGCCTTACTGATTTTTTAAATCATACAAGGAATTACATCTTGACAAAATCAATCAAATATGAGTATAGATTTTTCACAATTAACAAGGGATTTGTAATCAGAAATAATGTAGTATTTACCTTATCTATCTAAAGATAGTTGTCAAACTAATTAAACTAATACCAATTTAATTAATGATTGCAATACATTCTTGGCTAAAGACGCGATGAATCGCGTCTCTACAAGATGGTCTATTTGTCGAACTTGCCAAGAAAATGTCAAGCAAAGGTAGAAAAACCGAGATTGGGTGGAATATCCTGAATTCGTCCCGGCCCGATCGCTCGTAATGCTTCTTTGAGTAAAATATCCCCAGTATACAAGGCACGTCCGACAATTACGCCAGTCACGCCTTGAGGTTCTAACGCCAACAAACTCAACAAGTCGGTGACAGAACTTACCCCGCCAGAAGCAATTATCGGGATGGAAATTGCTGCTGCAAGTTCTCGCAAAGCTTCTAAATTTGGGCCTGTAAGTGTACCATCCCGGTGGATATCTGTGTAAATTATGGCGGCTGCGCCCAATTCTTGCATTTGTACAGCCAGTTGAGTTGCTAAAACTTCTGAGGTTTCTAACCAGCCGCGAGTTGCGACTCGACCGTTACGGGCATCAATACCGATAATAATCTGTTCGGGAAATTCTTGGCAGAGTTCTTGCACTAACTGGGGTTGTTCTACGGCAATGGTTCCGAGAATCGCCCACTTTATACCTAGATTAAATACTTGTTGTACGCTGGTGCGATCGCGCAATCCGCCACCAATTTCAATGGGCACTGACACCGCTTGAGCGATCGCTTCAATTGCCCCCAGATTTACTACTTTACCTGCTTTGGCACCATCTAAATCAACTATATGCAATCTGGTAGCACCTTCATCTACCCACTGTTTGGCAACATCAGCAGGATTTTCGCTAAAAACTTGCGAGCGATCGTAGTCTCCCTGATACAGTCGCACACAGTGACCTTCTAGTAAATCAATCGCTGGAATTACGTCCATTTACTTCTTCCTCATAACTTATTGCAATCAAACACTAAGTCGTCCTTTGTCCTTAGTCCTTGGTCATTTGTATTTACAAAGGACCAAGGACTAATGACTAATGACTAATGACTTTTCATTTGTAATTGCCTTACAGCTTGCCCAAAACCCAGCACAAGCAAGATGTTAGAAAGCGTCAAAAATACTTCTGCACCACCGTGCAACCAATCCACATTGGCCAAAGACTCGCCATAATGCAATACAGCATAAATCCCCGCCGGGATGGTAATGGCAACAAAGACGAGAGTGCCGTAAAATCCATACAACGCCAAACGCGGCATTTGCGGACTGCGGCTGATAAACCACAAGAAACCCAAATAGGGAAACAGTGAAAGTGCAAACAGGGTTTCTTTAGAAATCATTGCTCTGATTTGATAGGGTTTGGTTCAACAGTGTTAACTGATTTGGTAGAACGCCAAATTAAATACGCCGCCGCCCAAAGTGTAAAATTACCAACTAAAGTCATGGTAGCTTGAAGCGTTACCAGCCATTCCAAAGATTCGGCGTTGTCGAAATAATGCCAGGTACAGGCACACATAGCGCTAACTAAAGCTGGTAACATCGCCAGGGATAATCCCCACCAGCTGCGGTTATTAGTCAGTTCGCCGTAAGTCCAGATTAACCAAATGGCGACAATCCACTCTATAACGCTAGAAACATGAATAATCCAGGTAGGAATTGAAAGGGCGTGCATAAGAAAGTTAGGAGTTGGGAGTTAGGGATTTGGAGTGGAGAGTAACACTGTCAAGGTGATATATATATTGAATTTTATATTTGTTTAAACAAACCTTGATTATGCAACGCCAAATAAAGATTCTTATCAATACTTGTCGGGTTTTAGGGGAAAGGGACTGATGTTAAAAGGGAAAAAACCTTATATATCGAGCCTTCTACTCCTTTTCCCCTTACTCTTTTCCCTTTAACCCAGCAGTATAGAGATTCTTATTTATAAGCATCTTCTAAATTATCTAGTTTGTCAGAATTGCTCGTTGAGTTGAAGGATTTGCGCTCAAAACCACCTACTTCTGCCAAAGTATATAGGGGTCTGGCTTTAACTTCTTCGTAGATGCGCCCTATATATTCACCTAAGATGCCAACACTGACTAACTGCACAGAGCCGAGAAAGAAAATTGCCATCAAAATAATCGTAAACCCAGTTAAAGGCGAATGGGGGACAAAAAGACGCCAATACAAGACTAATAAAGCCATGAAGATGGCCACCGCCGCGGCTACTAAGCCTAAGTAGGTTGATAACCGCAGTGGCACTATTGAAAAAGACACTAGACCATTGATAGCAAGGGCTAAGGATTTGCTAAAAGTGTATTTAACTTTCCCAGCAAAGCGGGGGTTGCGCTCGAACTGAATTGCTGTTTGCTGAAAGCCAACCCAAGAACGCAAACCACGAATATAGCGGTTACGTTCTGGCATAGAATTGAGAATATCTACAATCTGCCGATCCATTAGACAAAAATCACCAGTATCAGTAGGAATCTCTACATCTGCAAGCTTTTTAAGGATACGATAAAAGAAATAGGCACTAAAACGCTTAAACCATCTTTCTTTAAGGCGTTGAGTGCGTTGAGCGTAGACGACTTGATAGCCCTGTCGCCATTTTTCAACCATGTCGGGGATTAGTTCTGGTGGGTCTTGTAAGTCTGCATCAAGGATGACAATAGCTTGACCCCGGACAAAATTAAGACCAGCAGTTACGGCAATTTGATGGCCAAAGTTACGAGCAAAGCTCAGATAGCAAATGCGCGGGTCTTTTTGATGGAGGTCTCGTAATAATTGTAGGGAGCGATCGCGGCTACCATCATTAATAAAAATTAATTCGACAAGCCCATCCATCCGATTCATTACTGCACTCAGTCTGCGGTATAGTTCTGGAATAATTTCTTCTTCGTTATAAATTGGAACAATGAATGAATACTTTGGTAGCATCTAAAAATATTGTTTAATTTTTTTACAACTAATACCATTTGGGATTTTAGATTTTAGATTTTGGATTGTGAAATCTCCATTGGATAAGTGTTTCAGTTTTCCATCTGTCGCAATCATTTTTCAAATTGGTATAAGATAACAGGCTGCTTGCGATCGAAAAGCTGTGGTTCACAGTATACCTAGCAACACTCAAGTTTCATTCTCATACTTTATTTATTCTTCGGATTTATGTTATCTGAAGAGTCTAATTTTTTCAGGCTTTCTACAGCTTTTTTGGCAAAAGTTCGACGATGACGATACCAAGTAGACCCTGCTACCAGTGTTCCAGTTAAGCCTAATGCAAGTATTAGCGGCAAAAAATCGCCCGTATTCACTGCCTTCAGACCAGAACTACCTAGTAGTACAAAAGGTAAGACACTAGGAACAGTACCAAGTGTTGTACCGAGAACATAATCTTTAAAACCGATCGAAGTCAGTCCCGCGACAAAGTTGACCAAGCCATAGGGCATGATTGGTACTAATCGGATGGCAAACATATAAAAAAGCCCTCCACGACGCACCTCAGCATCCATAGCTTGCCAGCGTCCTGCTAGTCGTTCTGCAACTGCTTTGCGTCCAATAGTTCGAGTAAAAACGAAGGCAATTATTGCCGCAATGACTGCTCCAACACTAGTCCAGACAGTACCCAGCCAAGGGCCAAAAATGGCACCTCCAGTCAAATTTAGTACCGTTGAGGGCAAAACTAACATGGTTGCCACAACGTACAAAGCAATATAAATAATCGGTGCCCAAATACCAGAAGATTTCAGCAAAGCTTGAATTTGTACTGGTTCAATGCCGCCAAGAAGATATACGGTTATACCAGTTGCAATTATGCAACTCAGCGTCAGTAGCAAAATACCAGTTTTCAAGTTCCACATTAGAACTCTACTCCTACTTTTTGTGTAACAAAACCCATCTTTTGAAAATTTAAATCCTTGTAGAGACGCGAAATTTCGAGTTTCTACAAGGATTTTTCACTAGATGTCTATTAGACTTCTTGGCATTGTCGGGAAAAGGGTAAGGGGAAAGGGGGAAAGGTTTGTTATTTTCCCTTTCCCCTTTAACCTTTTCCCTTTTCCCTTTTCCCACCTCTTGCAAAAGTTCTTTTTGCAAGAGGTCTATTGTATTAGCTAGTTTTAAAGAGAAGCGATCGCAACCTTTATCCAAGTATCAAAGTATTCAAGCATAGACCAGAAAACCGCAAGCTAGCAAGACTTTTGTCGATGAAACCGGAAGTGAACACCTCGGAGTTGAAAAAATGTAAGTAATTATAGCGCCTGCTATCCTGCTTAGGACAAGTCTGCTATAGACATCTGTGACACTAGTTCTCTGACGTTACCATCTATATGGGAGACAGAGATTTATTTAACAATAGCTATTAATTAATCCAAAATCCAAAATCCAAAATCCAAAATGGTCAAAATGCGGGCATTATTGTCTGGATATTACGGTAAAGGTAATGGTGGTGACGAAGCTTTATTGGCAACGCTTTTGCAAATGTTGCCATCTCACGTAACGCCTGTGGTGCTTTCTGGTAATCCAAAAGAAACCCGCGATCGCTACAATGTAGAAACCTACGATCGCATGGCTCCCTTAGATGTACTACAAGCTTTACGCTCATGTGATGCCTTAATTTGGGGCGGCGGGAGTCTCATTCAAGATGTTACTAGCACTATCAGCCCATTTTATTATGGGGGACTGATGGCATTAGCGCAGAAAATGGGTTTGAAAACTGTTGCTTGGGCGCAGGGTATTGGCCCTTTGGTGCGTCCACAAACTCGTTGGTTAGCACGGCAAACCTTTAAGAATTGTACCAAAGTTAGTGTCCGCGATCGCGCCAGTGCGGCTTTATTATCTGATTGGCAAATTCCTTGTATTATAGCTCCTGACCCGGTTTGGGCGTTGGAATCTCAACCAGTTCCAGGACTTTGGGATTTACCTGCGCCGAGAGTTGCAGTAACGTTGCGATCGCATCCCCAACTTACAGAAACACGTTTAGCAAACTTAACTCGCGCTTTGGTTGACTTTCAAAAAGCTACGCAGGCTTTTATTTTATTACTACCGTTTCAAAAAAGTGAAGATTTAAGTATTGCCGAAGCTATTCAACCACATCTTAAAGATGTTAGCAAGATATTGTGTTTGTCAGATCCGCAACTTTTAAAAGGTGTGTTTCGCGGCGTGGAAATGGCGATTGGGATGCGCCTGCACAGTTTAATTATGGCTGCGGCTGAAGGTTGTCGCTGCTTTGCTCTTAGTTATGACCCCAAAGTAAATCGTCTCATGGAAGACTTAGAAATGCCTGGATGGGATTTAGCGAGTTTACCAGATGACCCCAATTTGATTGGTCTGACTTGGATGGATCATTACGCCAATGGCGATCCTTTATCATCAGAGAAAATCCAATCTTTGGTGGATGGCGCTTTACTGCACTGCGAGTTGTTGAGTGAAGCTTTGAATTAAAGAATTTTACAAAATTACACAGATTATGGTAGACCTCAATCGTGCCAATTCTGCCAGCAATGAACCTATGGGTGCAGTTCGCGTCAAAATCAAGCTCACCAATGCCATTGATGAAGCACTTGTCAGCCGAGGAATGCTAAATCCAAATATGCTGCGAGTGTATGAAACAGACGCATTAGTGGATACCGGGGCAGTACGTACTGTACTACCCATATCTATTGTTGAGCAACTTGGTCTAAGAATTCGAGGACAGCAGATTGCTCAATACGCCAACGGTAGTGAAGAATCTATAGGAGTAACTGAACCCGTAATTATTGAATTGGCAGGACGAGAAACTACCGAAGCCACATTAGTTACAGGCGATATAGTTTTGATTGGACAGACGGTTCTAGAAACGCTGGATTTACTGGTGGACTGTAGAAATCAACGACTTATCCCGAATCCCGAACATCCTAACTATCCTGTAATGAGAATATAGGCTAGTGACTCATTTTGCTGCTGACAATCCCTGACCACTGTACTTTTTTTTCTTTCTCTCGACGATAAGAAAAGAAATGCTCTGGAGTTTGGAAAGTACAATAAGGTGCGATCGCAATTTGTTCTGCACTAATCCCCATATTTTCCAGTTGTAAGGTATTTACTCGCCGCACATCTAACCGTACCTTGCCAGGATTTGGATCTTCTAGCAAAGGTGAATTTGGTAACTCATGTAATGCAGTTACAATTTTTTCTTCGTCATCGTGTGATACAATACTAGCCCCGATTTCGGCAGCCACTTCAATCGAGACTTGGTAAACCTCACCAGCGATCGCTGGGCCCATTGCAATTCTCAAATCATCGAGTTTGCTGCCTTGAGATTGTAATCGAGCGAGCGCCAAGGGAACAATCTTTTTAGCAGTCCCCCGCCAACCCGCGTGTAATGCTGCCACTTGTCCAGTTCGCACATCCCCAATTAGCACGGGTGTGCAATCTGCGCTAGCGACCCAAACCGCTTGGAGAGGCAGTTCGCTGATTAAACCATCTGCCGAAGCGAAATCCTCTTCAGCAGAACTTAAGAAGCTTTCAACTTCTTGGGGGGTGAGAACAGTATTGCCATGAACCTGCTTTAAGCGATAGACTGATGCCTCTGGTTGCAATACTTCTGTAATAACTTGTGGCGATCGCGGCCAAAACTGCTGGGTAAAGAAGCCGTGATGCCAATGTTCCAAAATACTACAAGTTAGATAGGGCAGTCCTTCCCAATTTCGCCAGTGCCAAGTGTGCATCTTCAACCAAACCTAAACAGAAATCACTCATCAGCCAATCAATGCTAACTTGAACAACGGAATTTGGGTTAACTGCTGTGGGATTTAATTTGCAAAACTTGGAAGCAGCCTTGCAAGCAGGGCGTAAGCATACATATTTACCATTTTCTCTTCACTTTTTTGAAAGCGTCTCCTCAACCAACCAAACCCTCTGGAACTTACTCAACCAAGGGGCTATTTCAGGGACAGTAGTAATTGCAACTGTGCAATCTGCTGGGCGAGGACAATGGGGCCGCCAGTGGATTTCTCCGGCTGGGGGATTATATGTTTCCGTAGCGATTTCTTTTGATCGCAAAATAGAGGCTACTGACAGCTATCAGCTAACTTTTGCTACTGCTTGGGGAATTGCGTCGCAATTGCGCCAATGCGGTATAGATGTTGGGATAAAATGGCCTAACGATTTAGTTTTAAATGGTCGCAAACTAGGCGGCATTTTGACAGAAACCAAAGTAAACAAAGGAAAAATTACCCAAGCAGTAATTGGTGTTGGTATTAACTGGATAAACCCAGTACCAGAAACTGGAATCAATCTGGAATCGTGGCAAGCTTCCCAAGATTTCAGACCAATTTCGTGTCTGGAAATGCTCACCTCTAAAGTCTTATTAGGAATAGAATCCGGTATGGAGTGCCTTGAACAAGAAGGAGTAAATATACTCTTGTCTCGCTATTTAGAATTGTTTACAAACATAGGCGATCGGGTGTACGTCAATAATCTTTTAGGTACTGTAGTTGGGGTGACATCTCAAGGAAATTTACGAATTGATTTAGAAACACATGATACAAAGGAATTAATTACACCGGAAATTTATATTGAACCCGGTACAATCAGTTTGGGGTACCATAAATCTTCCGTTTAAATTTGAGGTTTGTTCAAAATTTCGCTCTTGGGGCAAGACAAACCACTAGCACCGCAAGGCGGAATTCAAAATTCAAAATTCAAAATTCAAAATGAATACAGCGTAAGCGTTTCGTTGATTTTGAATGGGTGGTTTATTTACGCCGTGCTGTACTAGCATCATCTCTTTAGGCAATTACACACAACTGAGAGAACAAATGACGCAGCGCAAAAATTCTGCCGATCATCGTTTGCATTACTTATGGCAGCAAAGTCTAACAAAAAAACGTTTTGCCTCAACGCTACCAGCTCAGAGCCTCTGTTGGCTGAGTAGCGTTAGCCTCCTTAGCGGTGGCTTCGTGTTTGCCCAAACGGAAGCACAAATAGACAACATCGTTCCCACTGTTGAAAGTTCTCAACCAACAGCAGTTACAAATCCAGTTAAAGCCTCGACTTTTAAAAAACAGGCTGTTGCGTCGCCGGAAGCCGCTCAAGCGCAACCGGAATTTTCCCAACGGCGAGCCAGACTCAGACAAAGACTAGCCAAGCCAGAAGTTGCTCAATCAAAAGAGCCAGTTAGGCAGTATACACCCAAAATCGAAGCTGCTGAACCTGTTGTGATTATCAGACAGTCAAAGCCTAAAGTAGAAGCCTCCCAGGTTACTCCTGTAAGGGTGAGACAGGAAAAACTCAACATCCCTACCCGCTATGCACCTGAAAAACTTCCAGTAGTTGCTCAACCATCAAATAACTCTAACAGCCCTGTTAGTGCAACCGCACAAAAAACCAAGGATTATAATAACGCTTATATCGATCCTAATAGTTACGACAGTGGTGCAACAGCTACTTATCAAGCACCAAACTCTGTAATTGTTACAGAACGCTCCAGTGGTTGTCGAGCCATTTTGCCATCAGGGCAAAGTGTATTAGGCGGCGTTTGCGCCAAAGTACCCCAAAAAAGTGTAGCTAATTCTAATGGTAAACCAGCACCTAATTGGCTCAGAAGAAGTCAAAACGCCCAATTACCAGTAGTTACGCCCGTGCGGCCAATTGCAACTACTGGCAATACTAGTAGATGGCGTGCTGCTCAAAGTGGTTCTAGCGGTGTCGTCACCAAGAGCGCATTTCGCCCGAATCGGTTTATCCCGACTCCAGCTGAATTCAGCCCGACAACAGTGAGTGCAGCTCCCATTGCACCGAGTGGTGGGACTTTACCGCCACCAATGGCAGATGGTAACATAGCACCCCGCCCCAGCAACGTAGCTTACGACTTCTCACTGGCATCAGTATTGCCACAAATTCCCTATATGGGGAGAGTAGCTTATAGTGGTACGGGAATGATGTATCCCCTATCTATTCCCGCTCCTATTACTTCTTTGTTTGGTTGGCGAATTCATCCAATCACAGGTACTCAACGCTTCCATGCTGGTACAGACTTGGGTGCGCCTACAGGAACACCAGTTTTGGCAGCTGCTGCGGGTCAAGTGGAAACTGCTAATTGGGTGGGTGGTTATGGTTTAACTGTTATCCTAAATCACAAATCTGCTGAACAAACTCTCTACGGTCATATGTCAGAAATCCTTGTTCAACCCGGTCAGTGGGTACAGCCTGGAACTGTCATCGGGCGAGTTGGCAGTACTGGGAACTCCACAGGCCCTCACCTGCACTTTGAAGTTCGTCACCTGACACAAGATGGGTGGGTTGCTTCTGACCCAGGCGTGGAATTACAAAGTGCCCTCAGTCAGTTAGTGCGGGGTTTGCAAACCGCTCAGGTGAGCCAGGAACCAGGCAGTTAGAAGAAAGTTTGGAGTGAGGAGTGAAGAGTTATGAATTTAAAACTCCTAACTCCTAACTCCTAACTTTTTTAATTACAAATACCCGTGTTCTGCTAGGAATGCGGGTGTAATGCCATCTATACTATTGTCATCATTAGCTCTGGTGTGGGGGTTGCCAGAAGAAAGGAATTTTTCGACGTATTTGCCGAGAATATCCCCTTCTAAGTTCACCAAACTGCCAGAAACCAAATAGCGAAGATTTGTCTCGCTGTATGTCAGAGGAATTACCGCTACTGTGAATTGAGAGAGTTCTGGCTCATAAGCGGCGACTGTGAGACTGACGCCATTGACGGCAATGCTACCTTTGGGGACAATGTACCGTGCGATCGCCTCGGATGCAATAAAGGTCATTTCCCAAGAACTAGCCGTTTGTTCTGCCACTAGCAATCGACCGATGCCGTCTACATGACCCATCACAAAATGACCGCCAACTTTGCTGCCTACCTTTAACGACGCTTCTAAATTGACATATTTCCGTTGGGTTTGCTCACCTCCCAAGGTTGTCCGGCGTAGAGTTTCCGGTGAAGCCGTGGCAATAAACCCTTCTTTTAAAACTTGTTCCACTGTCAGGCAAACACCATCTACAGCAACACTGTCACCATAAGCCAAATCTTGCATAATTACTTCACCCGAATGGCTTACACAAGTAATTTGCCAAGAATCGCCCCCTAAGGGTTCCATCGTTCCTAATGCCTGGATTAATCCTGTAAACACGGCTTTTTTGTTAAACTAACTCTATTTATTGCCTAATTTTGCCTGGAATCAATTGGTAATTGTCACATAAATCTCGAACATCCAAGTATATTTTCTGACTTTTTTTTGCATAGGAATATTAACACATTAGCATCCTTCACAGGGCATACTTGGGTAAGAAGGTTATTCTCTAAGAAGACCAATTCGACTTACTCTGGTTTTCACCACAAGTTCGGAGTTTAATAGAAGCAATTATAGAGAACGAATGCTTATGTTTATTACTGTCACCAAACCGCCTAAAAATGGGTGCTATTTATTACATGGCATCCAAGACTCTCAAAGCATTGTAGAGGCTTAGGCAATGATTGAAATGAAAGTCGCTGGCATAGCATTAGATGCCATAACCCGCAGCCCGATCGTCCTTTTGAAAGATTCTTCAGATCGGCGGGCTTTGCCAATTTACATTGGTCAGGAACAGGCTAGGGCAATTATGGGCGCGCTGGAGAATCAGAAGCCTCCCAGACCCTTAACTCACGACCTGATTGTGAATATTTTAGAGACTTGGAACATGACTCTAGAAAAGGTGATTATTCATTCCCTGCAAAAGGATACATTTTATGCAGCTTTAATTGTCCAGCAAGGCGAAATCAAAAAAGAAATTGACGCGCGTCCTAGCGATGCGATCGCTATTGCCCTCCGTACAAATACTCCCATTTGGGTAATGGAAGAAGTCATTGCCGATGCTTCTATCCCTGTCGATCGCGATGCAGATGAAGCCGAACAGCAAGCGTTCCGTGAATTTATTTCTAATCTCCGTCCTGAAGATTTGATCAAGCGCTTTGGTAATGACGACAGCTAGTAAAGTTATGAGTAGAGACGCGATTAATCGCGTCTGTACAGGAGTTATAAGTTATTTTGCTTCAACTCTTAACTCGTAAGCAAAAAAAGTTAGGAGCAGAGCCGGAGACGCTCCGCCTCCGGTAAAGAGTTATGATTTACTTCTTTCAATTCCTAACTTATAACTCGTAACTCCTAACTCTTTGTTAAAAATGAAATACCGACGCTTTGGAAAAACGAATCTGCACCTCTCGGTTTTTTCCTTGGGAACGATGCGCTACTTGGCTGATTTTGAAAATGCTCATCAGACCATCGAACAAGCCTTAGCGCTAGGAATTAATCATCTAGAAACCGCCAGAGGTTATGGCAAAAGCGAGGAGTATCTTAGTAGGGCGTTAAAAGCTGGGTTATCAGTACCTCGAACAAAGCTTTATGTCACTACCAAAATCTCAGCCACAGCAGATGCTGACACCATGCGTCGGTGCATCGACGAATCTCTAGAACGATTACAGCTAGATTATTTAGATTGCTTAGGAGTTCATGGTTTGAACACTTGGCAACATTTGGAATGGGTGCAAGCCAAAAATGGCTGTATGCAAGCAGTAGAGGAAGCTGTTAGTGATGGTCGAGTACGACACGTTGGTTTTTCCACTCACGGGTCATTAGAGGTAATTCAGGCAGCAATCAACACAGATTTATTTGAATTTGTCAATCTGCATTATTACTATTTTTTTCAACGGCACGCACCAGCAATTCAACTAGCTGCTGAAAAGGATATGGGCGTTTTCATTATTTCCCCTGCTGATAAGGGAGGACGACTCTACACACCACCACAAACTCTAAAAGACCTGTGTTATCCGTATTCACCCTTAGAGTTGAATTATCGATTTTTACTTGCAGATCGCCGTATTACTACTTTGAGTATAGGGCCAGCTAACCCAGGTGAATTAAGAGAACCTTTGCAAATTGCTGACCATGATGGAGAGTTAACATCAGCAGAAATTTCCACTTTCTGGCGGTTAGAAAATCATCAAAAAATTGCTTTGGAAAATGATAATTGTAGCCAGTGTTATGCTTGTTTGCCTTGTCCAGAAAATATCAATATTCCAGAGGTATTGCGGTTACGTAATCTTGCCGTAGCATACGAGATGAAAGACTATGGTCAATATCGTTACGGAATGTTTGAAAATGCCGGTCACTGGTTCCCTGGAATGAAAGGCAACCGTTGTACAGAATGCGGTGACTGTTTGCCTCGCTGTCCAGAAAAGTTAAATATTCCAGCTTTGTTAAAAGATACTCACCAAAAATTAAATGGGAAAGCAGGTAGGAGATTGTGGGGATAAAAATGTAAACAGGAGTCAGAATATCCGTTAACTTCAGCATGGTATTCACCACCCAGTCGCATACTCGTCATTCTAGCTCCTGAGTTCTGAGTTCTTTATTGTTAAAATTATATAAAGATTAATAGAGTCAGGAAGATCCGCCCAAGCTGGGGTGTCTCACCAAAAAAGATGAAAATTAAAAAAAAAGAAATATCCTACGCCAATCACTGACGGTTTTCCGCTACAGTGGACGGGCTGTAAGCTTAGTATGGACTACTAGCCGATCGCTTACTATTTTTCTGGCTAGTTTAACTTTAATGGCTGGTCTTTTACCGGCGGCGATATCCTACATTAGTAAGTTAATTGTTGATGCAGTGGTATTTGCATCTCAAGCTAATACACAAAGCGATGGCTTTGTCAATATTTATCCCTCGTTATTTTATGTAGGATTAGAAGCGATCGCTGTAATTTTACTGGCAGGCAGTCAACGGGGAATCACCATTTGTCAGTCGTTATTGCGGGCGCTAATGGGTCAGCGAGTAAATGTACTCATCTTAGAAAAGGCGCTGACACTGGATCTTAGGCAATTTGAAGACTCAGAATTTTATGACAAATTGACCAATGCTCGACGAGAAGCATCGGTTCGTCCCCTTTCCTTAGTAAACCGCACCTTTGGGTTAGTGCAAAATGCCCTATCCTTAATCACCTACGGGATTTTGCTGGTAAATTTCTCAGTTTGGGCAGTGGTGGTACTGATTTTGGCAGCTATGCCTGTATTTATTGCCGAAACAAAATTTGCTGGAGAAGCCTTTCGTTTATTTAGTTGGCGTGCGCCAGAAACCCGTCAACAAAACTACTTAGAAAATCTGCTAGCAAGAGAAGATTTTGTCACAGAAGTTAAACTCTACCAGTTGGGAGAGATGCTGCTAGGACGTTATCGCAGCCTGTTCGATCAACTATATGGCGAAGACCGCGATTTAACTCTGCGGCGAGGATTGTGGGGATATCTCTTGAGTTTGGTCAGTACTGGTGCTTTTTACCTAGCTTATGCTTGGATTGTATTGGAAACAGTGTTAGGTAAGATTTCCTTGGGAGATATGACAATGTATCTCACCGTTTTTCGCCAAGGCCAATCTACTTTCTCCAATGCCCTCACTTCTATTGGAGGAATGTATGAAGACAACCTATATTTATCAAATCTCTACGATTTTCTAGAAGAAGAAGTACCAAAATCTTGGGGTAAGGCAACCATTGGTTTAAATTCCCAAGATGGTATCCGTTTTGAGAATGTCTCATTTACTTATCCGGGAAGTTCCAAACCAGCATTGAGAAACATTTCGCTGCACTTAAAACCCAGAGAGAAACTGGCGATTGTGGGTGAAAACGGTTCCGGTAAAACTACTTTAATCAAATTACTTACCCGACTCTACACCCCGGACTCCGGGCGAATTTTCTTAGATGGCTTGGACTTGCAGGAATGGGATGTTGATGTGTTGCGGCGTCGCATTGGTGTGATTTTTCAAAACTTTGTCCGCTACCAGTTCACTGTGGGAGAGAATATTGGCGTGGGCGATGTAGAACATCTCGAAAACAAAATACAGTGGAAAACTGCTGCCCAAAAAGGCATGGCCCAATCTTTTATTGACCAATTACCTCAAAGCTTTCAGACTCAACTTGGTCGTTGGTTTAAAGGAGGACAAGAACTTTCTGGGGGACAGTGGCAGAAGATTGCACTGTCTCGTGCTTTTATGCGATCGCAAGCAGATATCTTGGTGTTAGATGAACCAACATCAGCAATAGATGCCCAAGCTGAGTTTGAAATTTTCAATCATTTTCGCGCGATTACTCAAAATCAGATGGTACTTTTGATTTCCCATCGCTTCTCGACGGTACGAATGGCTGACAAAATTCTAGTAATAGAAAACGGCGAAGTTATAGAACAGGGAACTCACGAAGAATTGTTACAGCTAGGAGGACGTTATGCCAAGTTGTTTCTCTTACAAGCTGCTGGTTATCAATAGGAAAAGAAGCTAGCAGACTTTGTGAATTGAGATAGCGATGCCAAGATTGGGCTGCGCCTACGCTTACTTTGTAGAAAGCACATAAAACCTCTATCTAACCTGTTAACTAGTTTGGTCAACATGGATAAAATATCTTTAGTGCCTAGACGATCCGTATTGTTAAACATTGTTATCCGGTAAAACTATGCAAATAACACAACAGCGATACTATACCCCAGAGGAATATTTAGAGCTAGAAGAAGCTGCTGACTACAAAAGTGAATACATTGACGGGCAAATAATTCCTATGGCGGGTGGAACAGTAAATCACAATCAAATAGCACTTAACTTAAGTACTGAGTTGAATTTTGCTTTTAAAAAGCAGAATTACCGCGTTTTCATGGGTGATGTTCGTTTATGGATACTCCAAAAGCGTACCTATACTTATCCAGACGTGATGATTCTGGCGGGTGAACCGGAGTATTTCAACAACCGAAAGGATATAATTCTGAATCCACAGATTATTGTTGAGGTTTTATCAAAATCGACCAAAGGCTATGATCGCGAGGATAAATTTCATGCTTATCGGACTATTTCTACCTTTCAAGAATATCTATTAATTGACCAAACTCGGATTCATGTAGATCAATTTTCCAAAACCGGGAAAAAGCAATGGACGCTTCGTGAATATGATGAAGAAGATGAAGCGATCGCACTTGTAACCGTACCATTTGAGATTTCTCTACAAGATTTGTACAACAAGGTGAAGTTTGAGCCTGTTGAGTCGGAAGGCGAAAGTGCTGATGTTGAGCAATTGGGGTAAGGTGCGATGCCCTGTATCTTAAAAAGATTTAAGCAACTTTTAACGGTTTTTGAGGAAAAGTAATTGGCTCTGGCAAAGGTTTTCCTTGCTCTTCATACCATTCAATCAGAGATTCAATTACCTCTTGCCCGTGTTTAGCGGCTTCTTCATAACTCTTACCATGAGTGTGGAATTGCTGCCAAGGGAATTTCGGTAAGTGTACTAAGTAGCAATTATCCTCATCTGACTATTGAATTACCATACTATAGCGATCGTTCATTATTCTTCCGCTATTTCTCCTAGTTGCTTCAAAACACGATTGACTTGGCATTCACAGTTGAAGTTGAGTAATTTAAACTGTGGTTATTACTTAAAGTGATTTGATGGCATAGAATAAATTTTTACTTATTGACAAGTAGAGTTACAATGTGGCATTGCCCATTCCTTCGAGCTAGGGGGCATTGTCTAACTACTTTCAAATAACACAGTAATGATGGATTGGAAGAAACTCCTGACACCAAAAAGACTTGGCAAGACTGACGCGGAAAATCTCCAGTTTGATCGTACTCCCTTTCAAAGAGACTATGATCGCCTAGTGTTTTCCTCACCTTTTCGTCGTCTCAAAGATAAAACTCAGGTTTTTTCTTTGTCCACAAATGATTACATTCGTACTCGTCTCATTCATAGCCTTGAAGTGTCTTGCGTCGGTCGCTCCCTTGGCAGAATAGTGGGTGAGGCAATTGTAAAAAAATACGACTTTAATCAGGATGGGTTACGTGCTTCAGACTTTGGTGATATCGTATCTGCTGCTTGTCTGGCTCATGATATTGGGAATCCTCCTTTTGGCCATTCTGGAGAGGATGCTATTCGTACAGGATTTGAATCATGGTACAACACTGTTAATCATGTAGGCGAAGAACTTCTCAGCAAGTCTCAAAAAGCTGACTTTGATTCATTTGAAGGTAATGCACAAGGCTTTCGTATTCTAACCAAGCTTGAAATGCCCCCCAGAAAAGGCGGAATGCAACTAACCTGCCCAACTTTAGCTGCTTTCACAAAGTACCCTAGAGAATCTTCTCTACCAAAATCTATTTTTAACGGTTACTCAGGTAAAAGTATTAAAAAATATGGTTTTTTCCAGGCAGAAAAAGATTTATTTACTGAAGTAGCAGAAACGGTTGGTCTAATTCGCCATCATGATAATGCAGCATGGTGGTCTCGACATCCACTTGCTTTTCTTGTTGAAGCAGCAGATGACATTTGTTACTCAATTGTTGATGTAGAAGATGGCCATCGTATGGGTTACATCCCATTTGACAAAACTAAGGAATTACTTAACGTAGTTGCAAATATTGCAAATAAAGATATTCAAGAACATGGTGAAAGCAATACAGAAATAGTTAAGCGATTGCGGGCTTTAGCTATCAATAAACTCATAAATGAGGCAAGTAATATTTTCCTGAAACACGAAGAAGATATACTTTCTGGAGAGTTTGATAAGGACTTGTTATCTCTAAGCACTTATGCAAACCACCTAGAAGAAATTGGAAAGGAAACTCGTACGGCTGTTTTCCAACATCCTGATGTTGTTAGTATCCAGATTGCTGGGTATGAAGTGTTAGGGAAACTATTTACTGAATTTGTTAATGCCGTCCTGCACAACAGTAAGAAAGGTAATTTGGTCTATTATATGCTTCCCAAAGAATATAATAATCCGAATTCGGACGAAGATACCTATAACAAAATTCTTAGAGTTACAGACTATATCTCTGGCATGACTGATTCTTACGCTACCCGTTTATTCCAACAATTTAGCGGTATTTCCTTGGGATAAAGTGGCTGCGATCGCACCATCCCCAATAACTTAGATAAAATCACTACGGTGCTAGTTAACCCTCCCTAAATCTGATAAAAAGCGATCGCTCTTGTAACCGTAGATACTTCTGACAACTTGTAGAAATTCCCTTAGCACAGGTGTCATATCTTCTTCCCGCCACACTATAGCCGTTTCTACTAATGGTGTTTTCTCTTCTAAAGTACGATAAACTACACCAGTTCTCTGAAGATTTTGCAATGAAGACGGTGCGATCGCAATCCCCATTCCTGCTGAAACCAATCCGATAATCGTCTGCATCTGAATCGCTTCTTGAGTTACTTTTGGGCTGAAGTTTCCTTGCTGACAAAGACTTACGATCTGGTCATAAAGTCCGGGCCCCAAATGGCGAGGGAACATGATAAAGTTTTCGTTTACTAGCGATCGCACTGAAATCTTTTCTTGTTCAGCTAAAGGATGAGTTTTTAACATAGCCACAATTAAAGCTTCTTGCTGAATGCACTCTTGATTGAGTGTGTTGTCTTCTAAGGGCGGATGGGCAAAACCTACATGAATGCGGCGCTCTTGTAACGCTTGCTCTTGCTGAGTTGTGGTTAATTCTTGCAATACCAACTCTACTTCTGGAAACTGTTCTTGGAATCGCCGCAAAATCACAGGAAGCAAATCATAAGTTACCAAACTGGTAAACCCAATTCGCAGTAGTCCCTTTTCACCTCTTCCCGTTTTTTGGGTTAGCTCAATTGCTTTTTGGAGTTGAGCTAAAAGTTGATAAGTTTCTTGCAAAAAAACTTGTCCTGCTTCTGTTAGTTCCACCTGTCGTTTGGTTTTACGGTGAAACAGTTCTACCCCCAATTGCGCCTCTAATTGCTGAATTTGTTGGCTTAAGGGCGGTTGAGCAATGTGCAGTCGCTCGGCGGCTCTACTGAAGTGCAGTTCTTCAGCGACAGCAATAAAGTAGCGCAAATGTCGCAGTTCCATTTTTTCAATATTTTATAAGTTTCAATTTACTATAAATATATAAATGCAGAGAAACGCAATGTAGTGCAGAGTTTTTAGAGAATTTTTAACAGAAATTAGAGGTGCGATCGCTATCATTAATGCTGATTTATGCATAAAAATTATTGATGTTTTTAGTCAAGAAACATTGATATTTACAATGATTTTGGAAAAATAATTAGTTAGTTCTAATACAAAACTGTATTAGTTACTAGGCTAAGTTTATTTGTTTAAAAAATTATTAATTGAGGCTTTTACGTATATTTATTTTCCAAAAACTCAGATGCTATGTGAAAAAAACTATTTAAACTTGGCTTGATATTTCAATTAGCTTACAAATTGTGCCACTATGCTTGCTCTAGCAAGAGATTAATTCAAATTATCAAAAATTAAAAATTAAGGGAGTTAAGACTATATCCTTGAGTGGCTAACATTTGAAAAACAGTAACGATCGTTTCTTTAAGAATCAGCAAGAGTCATTCAAAAAATATCATTCATAAGGCCGACCAACGTCTATTTTTCTTATTTTCAATGCCCTATGCCCCATAACCCATGCCCAATACCTTAATTGCATACTTCTATGCGATCGGAAGTATCCATACCAACCCAAACAACTACCCCTAGCAGGTTAAACTAGGTCTGGTAACAACTGCTCCACGTTCCTTATGAGGCTTTTATGGGAGCTAACCTCAAACAGATTGCCAACTATTTAGACAACCTTGGTTGGGACTACCGTTTTGATGATGAAGAAGACCGAATTATAACAGGTGTGGAGGCTGATAATCTAGAAGATTTCCTAATAGTTGTCCAACTGGATGAAGAAGGAAAATTTTTTCGGGTATTTGCCCCTCAAGTTCTGGGAGGAATCCAAGACCATCCTCACAAGGCAGCTATCCTCCAGACAATGCTTGCCATTTCCTGGGAAACTAAAATGTTGCAATGGGAATATGACCCATCCGATGGCGAAATCCGTGCCATTATTGAGTTTCCTTTAGAAGACTCAATTCTCACAGAAAGACAATTTCACCGTTGTCTGAGTGGATTAATTCAGATTGTGGATGGCATAGCAATACCTCGCCTGACAGAAGTGATGGCAACAGGCCTCGATCCGGGGAATATAGAACTTGGGGAAAGACTATTACTCAGTATCCAAGAAGAAGCCCCAGGATTGTTAGATTTACTAGAAAAAGCAATGGAAGCGCGAAAAAAGCGAGGAAGTTTTCCTAGTGAGTGAGACGGATCGTTACTTAAATAGCTATACTCCAAAGTGATACCCTCACTATATACTGAAATTTTCTGGGGCTGGATATTTATGACATCCTATGCAACCTCCTCTGCTAAAGCGGAAATGAGCGAACTCCGGCGGTTGAAAGCCTTACTACCACCAGAACTGCAAAGCTGGGTCACGGTTGAAGGCACAACTGAGGTCAATCCACCCCTGGTTCGCTGCGAAGAAATTGGTAAAGACCAGGTAGAAATTCAAATTGATTTGGTGAAATGGGATGCCCTCGCAATGGATCAGCGTAATCTGCTGTTCTGGCATGAGGTTGCTCGCGTTCAAAATGACACAATTCCTAAAGATGGTTGGGAAATGGCAGCACTAGCCATCGGTTTAGGTGGTGCTGTAGGGGAATTGTGGGTACAAGATGGATTGCTGCTGGTGTTAGCTTTGTCGCTTTGTGGCGTGTCAGGCTGGCGACTGTACCAAAAGAATAATGGGGAAAAGCAACTAAGAGAATTGCTCAATGCTGATGAGAAAGCGATCGCTTTAGCAACTCGTTTTGGTTATAGCCTCCCCAATGCCTACAAGAGTCTCGGTAGCGCCTTGAAAACCCTGATTGATAATACTCCTAGTAAGCGCCAACGGTCGAGATACGAAGCAAGGCTCTCTGCCCTCAAACGCAGTGCCAATAAGGCAAAAGCTAAATCCAAAGCTCCAGATGAGGGCGCACTATAGCAACTTCTATTTGAAATGGAATAAATCAGCCCTGCTGCTAGTAATTGGGCTGCCACCTTCCTAATTCATAAGAGGCAACAGCCCAATTACCATTTCATAAAATCTTACTTTTTTCTTGACTACATCTTTATCAAACTAAAATTTTACAACTGGTTCAGCATTTTATGTGTCTGGGGGATCACGCGGACGTGCTTGACAAACCCTTTCATTAAAGCTTGCCATCTCAAAACTCGATCGCTGGAAGGCGCAAGTACAGTTACTGGAGAAAATTGTTCTGATACTGCCAAAGGCGTGACAGGTTGTAAAAATACTGGGATATCTGGACTAACCTCTGCCACCAAAGAACCTGAACGTTCCAACTCGGCAGGATCTGTGTCTTGAGACACAATTATCTTGACAAAAACATTTAAATATGAGTCATAACATAACTGGAGAAATTTACTATGTTCTTGCCAATGACTTTCGCCGCTAACACAGGGCAATTTGAAATCCATACCTACAGAGTCTAAGTATGGGAGAATCATTGCTAGTTGTTCTGGGCGATGTCCGCCAGTTTCTAAGTATATAGGTAGACCAGTTATAGCTCGTACTTGGGGTAGAAACTGCGTTAAAAATGAGGCATGAAGAAGTGGTTCGCCGCCAGTTAAGCTAATGCTATCGTGTAGACAAGGTAGATTTTGCTGTTCCACCCATTCGAGTAATATGGGTAATGAGACAGGGTTAGAGTGAATTTCAAAGTCGCGCAATCCAGGCGATCGCTCTATCCGACAAGTTGTAGGTGCACTCCAAGTGTGGGCACTATCACAAAAGTGACAGCGCAAATCACACAAAGCAAAACGAATAAATATCTGACGTGTCCCTACATTCAGTCCTTCCCCTTGAATGGCAGAAAAGACCTCAATCAGGCGTGCGGTAGGTGTAACCGTATTTTTAGCAATCATTTGATGAGAGCAACGCGATCGCGCTGCGTCGGCACAACAGCAAGGATATTTTTTGGCTTCTTGTTCTATTGTGAATCGTCGCTAGCGATCTCCAATCTCAGCCCCGGTAAATAGTAGTTAGTCCTAATTACCACTAATTCCGATATTAGGTTAAGTAATTTTGTAGGACAAAGTAATGTTTGGCATATTACATTATACATGGCAACGAAAGTGCAGAGCTTCATGACTAGCCAACCGACAGAGGTCGATTTTCCAGTTAATTCCCTAAACGACATGGCTATAGTGCAGGTGCCGACGCGGTTGAGCGTGCTGGAGGCTTTAGGCTTTAAGCAAACCTGCCAAGGCTTAATCCAGCCCAATTCACATCCTAAGCAAATCATTATTGATTTTCACCAAACTACTTTTATCGATAGTAGTGGTTTAGGTGCCCTGGTAAGTAATTTTAAATACGCTCAGACTCAGGGTATTACATTAACACTGCGGAATGTAACACCTCAAGTCATGGCAGTTCTAAAACTCACAGGGTTGGATCAGGTTTTTCCTTTAGAGCTTGTGGAGGATAGGCCGTTAATAGAACAAAATGACGTACTAGATAATCGGAAGACAACTTCCCGTAAAGTAGAGCAGTTACCCACTACTCACCCTTCTATGGTTTCTTGGATGAAACGGTTCTTAGATATTGTCGGGTCAGTGATTGGTTTATTAATTACAGGAATTTTGTTTATTCCAATTGCGATCGCGATTCAAATTAACGATCCCGGGCCGATTTTCTTTTGTCAAACCCGCTGTGGCTGGATGGGTAAGCGGTTTAAGATTTGGAAATTCCGCTCTATGTGTGTGGATGCAGAAGCGAAGAAATCCTTAGTTAAAAACCAAGTGCAAGGTGCTTTTTTCAAAAATGAGAATGACCCCAGAATTACTAAGGTAGGGCGCTTTTTACGGCGAACTAGTCTTGATGAATTACCCCAATTTTGGAATGTTCTCAAAGGAGAGATGAGTTTAGTAGGCACTCGACCACCTACACCCGATGAAGTGGAACGTTATGAAGTACCAGAGTGGCAACGTTTAGATGTCAAACCCGGTATGACTGGCGAATGGCAAGTAAATGGGCGTTCTACAGTCCGTAGTTTTGAAGATGTAATTCGTCTGGATTTGCAGTATCAAAAAAATTGGAGTTTAGTGTACGATTTAAAGCTAATTTTCAAAACTATAGCTATTCTGTTTAATAGAAACAGTGGTGCTGTTTAGCTAATTATCCTTATTCACAATTTTTTGAAAACTCGCAACTCTCACGATATTCTTAAATACACCCAAGCCTAAAATAGGCTTGGGTAAATTTTAGTTTTATTTACTACATTAAGCAAGTGTCAGCTAAGTTTATATTTAAGATTTTAGACCGATCCCAAAGATAAATCCTCTTGATAAAAACAAAGATGTTTATGTATTTTTATCCACTCTTAAAATCAGGGATTAAAATTAATTTTGGATTTTGAATCATTCAATCCAAAATCCAAAATTCAAAATCTCAAATTTGGTAATCCTGTGTATAAGATTATCCCATTGCCTTCTGAACATTAACTACTTCAACGGGCTGCACTTCTGGCAACAAACGCTTCATGCCTTGCTTAACAAAACCCTGCAAAAAACCAATCTGCTGATTTTGCTGAAATACCTTTTGCAAGGTTTGCCGCAAATTATCCAAATTCAAACCAGTTCCAGAATCTATCGCTATTTCCTGCTGTTGGAAATACTCAACTAAACTTAACCCTGCGACTCTAGTTAGATAAGCTGCACTTACTCCTTGCACTACGCCACCAGCAACAAAGGTAATGGCATTACTTTTCAGAACAGTACTAATCGCCTTTGTAGAAAGTTCAACTAAACCCAATTTCAGCATTAAACTTCCCATTGTTCCAGCTACGGTTTGTGCCTGTTCTAGAGAAAATTTTTGCTGATAGATATTACCCAAATCTATTACCATTTGGGCATTAATTGCCGCAGTTGCCAGAATATCAAAGGCTGGTACTGGGTTAGCAAAGGCAGCAGCAGCAGCTATCCACTGATATTGTTCAATAATTGGGGTGGCGCGATCGCGTCTGGTTTCATTTAGCCAATTTTTCGCCTCAGCTTTCAACAATCCGGCTTTCCTCATGGTTGTTAACCAAACTAGCCGTTGTCCTTGCTGTGCCAAAACTTCACCCAACTGGTGCGTTAATTGCTGTATATCTGCTGCTGGTTGTTCCATCCACTCTTGCACAGAACCATCAGCCTCATGCTTTCGGACTTTAATGGCAATGGGAGAGGCCGCAGTTGCAACTACATTTCCCTGCATCCGCTGTTTCAATTGATTAAAGATGTTGGCGCTTTCATCAGTTAAATACTGGTCTTGTTTGTTGAAAACCAGCATATTAGGCTGATTTGCTGCCTTTAGCTGCTGTAAGGTTTGAAATTCTGAGTCTGTCAAATCACCGTTTGTCAGAAATAGCACAAAATCAGATTTTGCTACTTCTGCCAAAATAGCTGCATCTGAGTTTTCACCCACTTCTCTAAATAAAGGTGGTGTCTCTTGTAGAGATACGAAATTTTGTGTCTCTAGATTTTGCTCTAGCACTTGAATTAAAGTGCTTTTACCCACGGATTTACCGCCAGTCACAGCTACTGTAATTTTTTGCCTGTCTAATTCCAGCAACAATTGGGCAACTTGTTCTCTGAGTGTCTCTAAGGCTGGATGGTTTTCTGTTTCTTGTGCTAGTTGGTTAATTACAGTTTCAGTTTTAGCGATCGCACTTTCCACTGTTGTCCGATCTACCACCATACCATCTAGCTGTTCTAAACTGTCTTTGGAGCGTTTTTGCTGGAATAACCACAAACCACCACCGACAGCTAAGACACTTAACAAACCGAATTCACCCACCTGCACTATAGAATCGTGCCAACTGTCCAACATCCACAGGGAAAAGGAAAGTCCCAATCCTCCCACTAAAATTGGTCGCTGCAACTTCACAACCATGATTCTCCGCGCTTTTTGGATGGCTATTTCTTCCAGAATAGATCAAAATAAAACAAAACCCTGCAATCTTTATTGATTGTAGGGTTTTGTTTTATTTTTTATGTGGTGGCGGGAAGTGGATTTGAACCACTGACCTTCGGGTTATGAGCCCGACGAGCTACCAGGCTGCTCTATCCCGCGTTGCTCTTAACTTTTATAGCATAACCTAATAGTCAAGAGTTTGGCAACTACAAAAATGATAATTCTCCAATTACTTCTAAACGCTTGTATTTTCCCAAGGTGACAAACTTTTCTGAGAGGCTTTCGGCGGCGCTGGGACTAATCCACCCCATTTGCTGGAGTAAGTGAATAGCCACGGCATATTTTGCTCGTTTTGCCCCATCCATGACTTTGATTGCCAATCCCAAGCCTTCACCGAGTCTACCAATGCACTGCACTCCTTCAGCACCAGTTTTACTGACTATTTCTCCTGGAGTTAAGCGCATCAGTTCCGTATCAAATTCTCCATCTCCTGCGACCATCGCGGGGTGATGAGTCATAGCACGGACAATGCGCTCCATATCCAAGTTGGTACTAGAGGCTAGCAGTGCATATAAAGATGCCATATGACCGAGTTGCATCAGATAAGTTGGTGCGCCACAGTCGTCATGAGCGCTGATAAATTCTGCGGCTGGCATTCGCAGCAACTCTGCTACCTTGCCCAAAATTAACTGCTGTATTGGGTGCTTGCGATCCAAGTAGTTATTCAAAGGCCAATGGCGTTGCTGACAAACAGCTAACATTCCGGCATGTTTTCCAGAGCAATTGTATTCCAGAGGACTGTGTTTATCTTCAGGAATTGGACACTGAAGTGTAGTCGGGTCAAGATCGGCCCGCCAAAGGATGTTAAATACCTGTCGGACTTGATCTATTCTTCCTTTATGAGAACTTGTGATAATTGCTAAGTCGCGATCGCTGAGTTGATAGCGTTCCAGTGTACCTGTGGTGGTGACAGCAAGTGCCTGAAACGGTTTGAGGGCTGAACGGATAAATGCAGCAGTTTCAGAATTTCCGGCAACGGTTAGAACCCGTCCTCGTTCGTCGCAGACAACAGCTTGGACTATATGCCTGGATTCAATAATACCTTCCCGCAGCAACCGGACTTCCAGTGCTGTGGCTTGAGTTCGTTTTCCCATTGTCATGGGTTTATATTTATCACCTTTTTTAATTAATTTAGTCATTGGTTATTAGTCCTTTGTCCTTTGTCCTTTGTTTATTTACTAATGACCAATGACTAATGACTAATGACTAATGACCAATGACTCTTTAAAACAAATGCCAACCTATAGTACCAATAACGTACATTCCCGCCAACCCAGCGAAGGTAAATTGTAACCGCCGCAAAATGGGTTTGATTTCGTATGAGACAATTAAGCGATCGCGGTTCAGGACTTCCTGTGGTTTAGTCCAAGTTTGACCGTCGTACCAGCCGGACTCTTCATAAAATACTGTGGGACTACAAAGGCGATCGCACACGTAGAACCAGCCTAAGTATAACCTTACCAGTATCAGCACTAACCCGACACTGGCTCCTGCTGCACCACAAAGGATAAAATGTGCAATATACTTGTGAGGAGGAAAACTTGCCGCAGCTATAGGCCCTGCGAAGAGCCAAGATAAACCCCAAATCCAAACAAGTTTCGTGATATACTCGCGCCAGTGTAAAGTAGTATCACGAAACAGCCAGGAAGTTTTTAACTCTTCGTATTCATTGAGTGGTTGTTGGTCTGTAGGAACTGGGCAATTAGAAACCGAAGACCTAATCATGTTGGCTTACCCTCACCTTCATCAGATTCTGGAAGGGAAATACGTTCTGCATGAATCCAGAACGCTTCTAAATTATAAAACTCCCGTTCTTTGGGCATCATGATATGAACGATCACATCACCGTAATCTTGTAGTACCCAATTGCCCTCGACTTTTCCTTCTGTCCTTAAGGGACGGCGTTGCAACTCAGTTTCGACTTTTCCTTCAATTGCTTGAGCGATCGCCCTTACCTGTACCTTAGAATAGCCAGTCATCATCACAAAGTAATCCGCCAGGTAGGATACCTCTGTTACTTTGAGCAATAGAATCTCACCTGCTTTGCGATCTGATGCCGCAACAGCGATAGTTGCAGCTAATTTTTCGCTCGCCTCTTCGGTTTGGCCGTGGCTTATTACCGCACTCTTCGTCAGTGGGACAGATTGCAATGGGAAATTTCCTTGGAAATAATCAGTCATTAAACCTCAGGTACTTTCTTCTTTTGAAACAATTGTTGACATTTACTTACAAACAACGAACAATTGATCTGACAAATATGCCAATAGGTTTTTTTGAATACTAACAAAAAAACAGGTGTCTATGGGATTAGTTTGATAATTGGCTGTTTAGATTTCGATATCCGCAACAGCTGAAAATCTGATGGTTATTGTGCAGCGATCAATCAACCAATAGCTTTGCAGCAGGAATTAACAGCGAAAATAATTGCAGATTAATCAAACAGCATAATATGTAATCTAAAGCTAGTAATTTGCAGGTAACTACACATCTACGCTTTACGCTGTCTGCTAAAAATTACGATCCAACACAGCATACTAATTACTGGTCTAGCAAAAGTCCGATTTATTATACACGCAAAAGTATTAATATATACTTTATAAGCAGTAACTCACGGTTTAGACTTCTTGCATAAATCAAAAATAAAGAACCCCACCCCGCATTTGAGTAAAGCAAACGCTCCTCTCTCGGATGCTTTGGGGAGAGGTTGGGGGGTGGGGAGTTAGGGACTTTTGCAAGAGGTCTATTGAATGAAGTGAACCACAAGATTTTTAGTTCAACAATCCACCTGACAACCTGTTTGTCTATTTTTATATTTTTAATAGTAAAATTTGCTACTCTTGAGAACTCCTAATATTTAGATATGAGGGTATAATCGTAATTTCTACAGATGTAACATAACTTTGCAGCAAAGATTAAACTTCTTGTTTCGTAACTATGCCTGTAGATTGAATTGCTCTACGTTCTGCTGTCAATGAGTAACACAAGGACTCATACTGATTTAAAGCTTGCTCAAAAGCATATTGCTCAACGGCATATTGGCGACTTTTATAACCCAGAGTTTTAACTTTTTCGGGGTTTTGGTACAAATCTAAAATTGCCATCGCTAAAGCTTGGGGATCTTCTGGAGGAACTATAACTCCGCCGCCACTTTGTTTGATGGCTCTTGCTGCCGTACCATTATCGGGTACAGAAGCAACTAAGGCCCCTCCACTAGCAAGTAACACTTGAATTTTTGACGGCATATTGAAGGATACAACATTTTTCTTTTGTACCACTAAACCAATATCCGCAGCTGCTAACATCTGTGGTAAATCTTTGCGGGGTTGAAATGGCAGTAATAACACATTATTTGCACCGCAGTCTAGACATTCCTGTTGTAATCGCTGTAAACCTTTTGCTTCTCCAACGATGACAAAGACAATATCTGGGATATCGCGCAACACAGAAGCAGCTTTGACAACGCTTTCTAAGCCTTGGGTTAGGGCAATGTTACCTGAATAAAGTACTACAAATTTGCCGTTTAGATTATGTGCTGTACGGAAAGGGTTATTTTCTTTAGGCAAAGGGCGGATAAAATTTACATCAACCCAGTTGGGAATTTGCACAATTTTGTCAGCTTCTACGCCTTTAGATCGCAAATTTTCCACAAACCCATCGGCAATGACGCTAATTTTAGTGGCAGTGCGGTAAGCAAATTTTTCTAATAATGTAAACAATCGGATAAGTAATTTATTTTTCAATAGACCGACATGGACGGCTGCTTCTGGTAAGATATCTTGTAGATTTAAAATTACAGGACAAGCACGTAACCATCCTAAAAGAGCAACTGGTACACAGCTTGGCAAGGATGGGGATGTTGAGAGAATCACATCTGGGCGCCAACCAATGAGGGCGGGTACAAAACTAGTGACAACGAAACTAGCATCTAGTAACACCCGATCTAATAGGTTGGGTTGGGGACGAATCCAAACGTAACTGCGTTGAATTTGAACGCCATTTTTGTATTCGTTGACATACCACTTACCCCGATATTCCTGATAAATTTGCCGCTCAGGGTAGTTGGGCATAGCGGTAACTACGCGCACTTGATGCCCACGCTTCACTAGTCCCTCTGCTAGTTCAGTCATTAGTGGGGCAATACCAATCGGCTCTGGATAGTAGTTGTAGGAGTAAATTAAAATCCGCATAAAATTTAGTCCGAAGTACCCCGGCTTTTTATTTAATGACAAATATTTGTCTGAAATATCATTTGGGCTTGGAAACCCCTATATTTAATTGTGACTCCAGACTCTTTTTCTGTCAGGTATTTTCCTTAAAGATTGAGTAAACTTTAAGATGTAATACTTAGAGGAACTGTAAATTTTTTTGACTATTTAAGCAGTTTTTCAATTGTTATTTTTTAATTGGTACTTACGTAGAACCCCTAAGTATATTAGTTTTTGTCAACCCTTAAATCAAATTTGGGATAGTTAGTATAAGTTACGTACATAAACCATTTTCCTAGAATCTGAATATTAATAATACTTTTTGCTCGTACTAGTAATTCAATGAGCGATCGCCCTTGTATTTTCTCTTTTTTTGCTGGCTCAGGTTTCCTCGATTTAGGTTTTGAAACCAGCGGTTTTAATATTGTTTATGTCAATGAAATCTTCGCCCCATTTATCGCCGCCTATCGCTATTCACGAGAAGTTTTGAAAATGCGATCGCCCGAATATGGATATCATCACGGTGAAGCAGCCGATGTAACAAATCTTATTACCGGAAAAGCAGCACAACACCTTCAAGAATTAGTCAAAGACTGTCGCAAATCTCATCATATAATTGGTTTCATCGGCGGGCCTCCCTGTCCTGATTTTTCTATTGGTGGAAAAAATCGAGGAAGTTTAGGAGATAATGGTCAACTTTCTGCTTCATATATTGAATTAATTTGCCAAAATCTTCCCGACTTCTTTTTATTTGAGAACGTTAAGGGTTTATGGAAGACTACAAAACATCGTTTATTTTTTGAATTGCTCAAGCAAAAATTGCAGGAATCAGGATATATATTAACAGAACGATTAATTAATACTATCGAATATGGCGTACCCCAGCATAGAGAAAGAATTATTCTAATTGGTTTCAAAAAGAATTTTCTTCAGAACATAGGAATCAAAATCGATAGTGAAAAGTTACTACATGAGGAATATTTTCCTTGGGATAATTATATTTTATATCCTCACGAAAAAGCCTTTGCTTACCCTTGGTGTAAGTGTGAACCATTCCAAGAAAATTCTTTAATACCTTGTCCTGATAATATACCTGAAGAATTAACAGTTGAATACTGGTTTAGAAAAAATAATGTTCTGAAACATCCCAATACTGAAAACTGCTTTCAACCAAGGGCAGGGATCACAAAATTTGCTGCTATTGATGAAGGAGATGATTCTAAAAAGTCTTTCAAACGTCTGCATAGATGGCGTTACTCTCCGACAGCTTGCTATGGAAATAATGAAGTGCATTTACATCCTTACAAAGTTCGACGGATTTCTGTAGCAGAAGCTTTAGCTATCCAATCTTTACCTGCAAATTTTGTACTTCCAGAAAATATGTCACTCACTAATATGTTTAAAACTATTGGTAATGGTGTTCCATATTTGGCATCGCAGGCATTGGCTCAAAGTATTATTAACTTCTTAACAAATAGTGCAAACAAACCTCTTTATATTCCCAGTATTACTACTACTTAGCGTTAACTTAAACACTTGTAGTAATCCTGGGATATCTGTAAAGCCGATATTAAAGACAATTCAGCAACTTGTTTTCAGGATAAACTCGTAATAAATGTGGTTTAATATATATATAAGAAATGTTTTAATTTTTTATAAAGTTTAATAATCAATCACTGGCAGAAGACACGATGGCAGCAGACTATCCAGATATTGATATTGCGCCATTTATCGATCACGCACTGTTAACGCCAACGGCTACTCCAGAGCAGGTTGAGCAATGGTGTGAAGAAGCATATAGATTCAACTTTGCAGCAGTTTGTCTGTTCCCCGCTAATGTTAAGCAAGCAGTTGAACTTCTCCACGGTAAAAACCCGAAAGTTTGTACGGTGATAGGCTTTCCTTCTGGTGCAACGACTTCAGCAGTGAAACTGTATGAAGCTCAAGAAGCGGTGGATAGTGGGGCCACTGAGTTGGATGTAGTCATGAACTTGGGCTGGTTGAAAGCTGGCAAAACTGAAAAAGTCCATCGGGAGATTGCCGAAATTTGCGAAGAGACTGGGCAAACAGTCAAAGTAATTTTGGAAACTAACCTGTTGACAGATGCAGAGAAGAAAATAGCTGCTGAAATAGCTATGGAGGCGGGAGCAGCATTCTTAAAAACTAGTACAGGTTGGAATGGTGGCGCCACAGTGGCAGATGTACGACTTTTGCAGGAATTGGCAAAAGAAAAAGTGGGAATTAAGGCTTCAGGTGGTATTCACACTATCAATCAAGCCCTAGACTTAATCGTAGCAGGTGCTACTAGATTAGGCACATCTCGCGGTATGGATTTGATCCGTCAGCGCGATAACTTGGGAAAGGGTGAATAGTCATTTGTCCTTTGTCATTTGTCTTTTGTCATTTGTCCTAATCTAATGACCGTTGACCAATGACTAATGACTAAATAACTACTAATGACTAGTGACTAATGACTAATGAGTAATGAGTAATGAGTAGAACCTACAAAGCAACTGGTATTAATCTTAAAACCCAGGCGCTAGGAGAATCGGATAAAATAGTGACGATTTTGACACGAGAATTCGGTCTAATTCGAGCCGTGGCTCCAGGGTCGCGTAAGCACAACTCCAGCCTGGGCGGTAGGAGTGGAATGTTCGTTGTGAATGAACTATTGATTGCCAAAGGGCGATCGCTTGATAAAATTACTCAAGCACAGACGTTAAAAACTTATCCTGGTTTAGCTAAAGATTTGGGAAAACTGGCTGCTAGTCAATATTTAGCAGAAATAGTTCTGTGTGAAGCTTTGAGCGAACAACCCCAAGAAGAACTTTATGATTTGTTCAATGAACATCTCCATCGCTTAGAGGCAGTGTCTAGTGCAAATCTATCTGGTGTTTTAGCTCATCTAGCTCATGCTGTGTTTCACCTTTTAGCCTTAGCAGGACTGACGCCACAAGTGCAAATCTGCTGCCTATCTCAACGTTCCCTGAAGCCAGACTTCACAGACCCCAACTGGCAAGTAGGATTTAGCATCCCTGCGGGTGGAACGGTTTCCTTAGAAGCTAGAGAACGTTTGCGAAAAAAAGGAGAAAGGGAGATAAGGGCACAGAGGCAGACAAGCAGGGGAGCAGGGGAGCAGGGAGAGATTAATAACCAATACCCAATGCCCAATGCCCCATCCGCAATGCTCAATGCTCCATTCCCAATGACGCCAGTTGCTTCAACGGAGGAAACCTCCGCAACGCACTGGCTCCCCAATGCCCAAACAATTGTTATGCATCGGCAAGAAATACCTGTGATTTCTAGTCGTTTGGGTGCTATGGAACTAGCTTTGCTTCAACATCTGTCACAACCAGAGATAATGCAAATTGATGGTGCTAGAGATCGTAACTGGTTATCTGTTGAGCAGATTTTGCGCCAGTATGCTCAGTATCAATTAGGTCGCCCTATTCGCTCTGCTACCTTGATCGACTCTTATTTTGCTGCCAACCATGATGCAACCGTCTGATTTGGATAAAAAAATCCTGCCTTTGTCACCTAGCCTCGCCAAAAAACAGAATAGAGTATCAGATCCTACACTCAGAAATCACTTGAGTGCTGTTCCCAAGTGTACACCTAGTCAAATGAATGGCCAAGAAATGTCCCCAAAAGACGTTTCTAAAAACGATCAAAGTTGGACAACAGAGATCCCAAAAACTGATGTTACAAGCCAATCAGAAACACAATCTGAGGACAAATTAACCACTGCTGAGGTAGATAGCAATGGGCTTCGTAATGGGCAGAATTTGTCAGTAGCTACTATCCCAGAGAAAGAATTACCGAAATTAGATGGGTCGGGTTCAGGTGGAGAAGCTATTACAGAGGATATAAAACAGCTAGGATTTTTACCTGTATTAAAAAATCCTAATTTCTTGGCTCTTTGGGGCGGTCAAGTTTTCTCTCAACTAGCAGATAAAGTTTATTTGGTACTGATGATTGCCTTGATTAATACTCAGTTTCAAGGAAGCAATCAGAGTATTAGTGGTTGGGTATCAGTCTTGATGATGGCTTTTACTATTCCAGCCGTATTGTTTGGTTCCGTTGCTGGGGTGTTTGTCGATCGCTGGTCGAAAAAGGCTGTGCTGGTAGCAACAAATATTTGGCGCGGCATTCTGGTTTTGTCAATTCCCTTCATGCTGTGGTTGACTCATGATTGGAAACCCATAGGATTGCTGCCAGTGGGTTTTGTAATTATCTTGGGTGTGACTTTTTTGGTTTCGACTTTGACGCAGTTTTTTGCCCCGGCAGAACAGGCGGCAATTCCCTTGATTGTAGAAGAACAGCATTTACTCTCGGCTAATTCGCTTTACACAACAACGATGATGGCATCGGTGATTGTTGGGTTTGCTGTTGGAGAACCGTTATTAGCGATCGCTGATGGACTTTGGCTGCAAGTTGGTGGTAGTGGTAATTTGGGCAAAGAACTTTTAGTAGGTGGCAGTTATGCGATCGCTGGAATAATTTTGTTCATCCTGGCAACTAAGGAAAAACACCACCCCGATACAGAATTCCCTCACGTATTCTCTGACTTGCGAGACGGTTTTGCCTATCTCAAAGCAAATCATCGCGTCCGTAATGCTTTGCTTCAACTGATTATCTTGTTTTCTGTCTTTGCAGCATTAACTGTTCTAGCTGTTCGGATGGCAGAAATAATTCCCAATATGAAAGCCTCCCAGTTCGGCTTTTTACTAGCAGCTGGCGGTGTTGGCATTGCTGCTGGAGCAACAATTCTTGGTCAATTTGGTCAACGTTTCTCCTATACTCAGCTAAGTCTGTGCGGTTGTATGGGTATGGCCGCATCCCTGATTGGTCTGTCAGTATTTACAACTCAATTGTGGCTCGTATTGTTACTGGTAGCGCTAGTGGGCATCTTTGGGGCACTAGTCGGAATTCCCATGCAAACCGCAATCCAAACAGAAACACCTCCAGAAATGCGTGGTAAAGTTTTTGGCTTACAGAACAATGTAATTAATATTGCCCTCTCCTTACCTTTAGCATTAGCTGGTGTCGCAGAAACCTTTCTGGGATTACAAGTAGTTTTTTTAGGATTAGCTGCGATCGTCTTTTCAGGAGGTATATTAACTTGGTATAACTCACACAAGTAGTTATCAGCTAACAAGAGTTATTATTCATTACCTTGATGTAATTAATAATTTACTTAAAGCTTTTGTGTTCATGGTAAACTGTTGCCAGTGAAAATTTATCACATACTTGCCGGATATGAATCTGACATAAGTCAGAATAAGTTGTTTAAACATCAGAAATTAACAACTTATAACTAAAATAAATAAAGCCATAAATCCACTGGTTTAATTAGCTGACAATAAGCTTTTAAACTAGTAGAAAGTTGTGGAAATTTTTAATAAATAAAAAAACCAGCAAGTATAGCTAGATAAAATAAAAATCACAAAGGACACCAAGTAATAGATTTAACCCGCTTTTCTTACAGCTAAATAAAGAATGCGTATAGCCTGGATTGGAAAAAAATCACCCTTTTGCGGCAATGTCACCTACAGTCGAGAAATTACAAATGCCTTGCTAGATAGGGGACATCAAGTTAGCTTTCTTCACTTCGCCCAGGAAGAGTCTGAACCTGATAATTGGCCAAATCTTCGAGAGGTTTCCCTACCTTTCATTTACAAGTCCCAGGTTTACACAATTCCCACTTTTAAAGCCACCAAAGTTTTAACCGATTCACTGCGGGAAATCAAACCAGATGTAGTACATGCTTCCTTAACGTTATCTCCTCTAGACTTTTTTCTACCGGAAATCTGTGAAGAACTGAGGTTGCCCCTAGTTGCTACTTTTCACACACCATTTGCTGGCAAGGGAGCAAAGCTGGTATCAGGAACACAACTTTTGGCTTATCAGCTCTACGCGCCTTTTTTAGTTAACTACGATCGCGTGATTGTATTTTCCCAAATTCAGCGAGAATTATTGGCAGGGATGGGTGTAAGAGAAGAAAATATTGCCGTAATTCCCAATGGTGTTGATACTGCCAAGTATTCTCCAGGATTTTCTCAAATCAAAGCAGAATTTAAAGCCGAACGTTTATTTGTCTATCAGGGTCGCATAGCGCCAGAGAAAAATGTTGAAGCGCTCCTTCGGGCTTGGAAGCAGTCGGCAATGAGTCCTGGTACGAAGTTGCTAATTGTTGGCGACGGCCCTTTAAAGTCTTCCTTAGAGCCGTTTTTTGGTTCAGAATACGGCATTATCTGGTTGGGATTTGTCGCTGATGAAGACCGACGCATCGAAATTTTGCGGGGCGCAGATGTATTTGTTTTGCCTTCATTGGTAGAGGGTTTATCCCTATCTCTGTTAGAAGGAATGTCATGTGGGTTAGCTTGTTTAGCAACAGATGTGGGTGCAGATGGAGAAGTATTAGAAAAGGGTGCAGGTGTAGTTATTAGTACCAAAACAGCGCGATCGCAATTGAGAACCCTCTTACCAGTGCTGCAAGACCATCCAGAGTTAACAACCCTACTAGGGCAAAAAGCTAGACAGCGTGTATTAGACCGCTATACCCTTAGTAAAAATATTAGTCTGCTGGAAGAACTTTATAAAGGAGTTTTAGCACAGCGACCTCTACCACTAAGTCGTAGAGCGTAGGGAAAGGGAAAAAGTGCGATCGCACTCTAATTCTAAATTCTCAGATGGTAATCAATGAGTGCGATCGGGTAAAATACAAACTTCTGGGAGTCGCTGGATATCTTCTGACTTAACTTATCAGTGCTGTGTATCTTTTTTTCTGGGCAATTATCAGCAAAAATTAATAAATTAGTTAATATGAAATACTAATTAATAGTAAATTAAAGCTAAAAAATTACAAAATGACTGCAATCATCAACATAAAAACATTATATGAATCTAATTACTTGCAATGGTTAGAGGAGACTATTAAATGTCTCAAAAATCGACAATTAGCAGACATTGACTATGAAAACTTAATAGAAGAATTGGAAGATTTGGCGAAGAATGAAAAAAGGCGAGTAAGAAGTTTATTAGAACAGATTATTAGACATTTATTACTTTATCAATATTGGGATTTAGAAAAGCCAAGAAATGCTAATCATTGGGCAGCAGAAATTATTAGTGTTCGTAATCAAATCAATGAAGATTTAAGCACCAATATACGCAAACATTTAGAGGATAATTTCAGCAGAATTTATAGCAATGCTTTAGATTATGTTAAAGCTAAAACAAACTTAACCAATTTACCTGAATCATGTCCTTATTCCTTAGAGCAAATTTTGGATAAAAATTGGTTGCCTTAATCTTAAATTTTGTTTGATTTTTTATTATATAAAACATATTCATATTTTAACTCAGCAACACCATAAAATTAAGTCGCTGAATTATTCACTAAAGACCATCCCAAAGTAGTTGGCTGTTCATAAACCCGCTTTAGAGTATTTACATCTCTAGCAGAAATAGACGGCGGGTTACGAACTTGAGAAAAATATAGCGCATCAGTTTGTAGCGGACTATGACCCCAAATTCCTAACGCATGACCGAATTCGTGGCGGGTAGCTGCAATGAGATATTTACCTGTTTGACTGGGGCTTAACAAGATGGTGAAGCGGTGGGATAAAATTTTGTTGCTGGTGTATAACTCGTAAGTAGTTTGGGCCGATCGCGCACGGGGTATATTACTACCAGGCAAAATTTGTAGAGGTGGCGCTTTTCGGACAATCGTAATATCAGCAACTTCTGGCTGTTCGACTACTGTTAAAGGTAAATAAGTACTCCACTCCTGTACACCCTGCAAGACACCATTAACCCATGCTTGAGCTTGTTTTTCGCTGACAGATTTTGGTGGTTCTACGTAAACTCGAACAGGAAATTGTGACCAGACTAAATAACCAACTTGGGTTGTTGTGATTTGGGAAAAGTAGTCACCACTGTTAGTGTTATCTTGCCACTGCGCCAGTGTGGGTGGTAAGGGATGGGGTTTTGGGGAAGTGCCGAGAGAAATTATTAAATCTGAATGTACATATTCTGGTACTATTGCAAACCCATTACTCAACTGGATATTAGTAAAAATGATTAACAGCCCTGTGCCAATAAACAAGGCAAGAGCTGTAATTAACCGTCGTGAAATTAAATTTCTTAGGGTGTTAAGTATCCGGTGTTGGGTTCTTTTCCCCATTTACCTATCCTTATTTAGGTAGCCAACCAGCACTTAAAACTACTGTTAAACCGAGAAAAATTACTGTCAATGCCCAAGTAATTCGGTTTAAGGTGTTTTCTGCACTTTTGGTGCTGCTAAATAGCTGGGCTTGTCCACCAATAGCGCCAACGCCATCACCTTTAGGACTATGCAGTAAAACCAAGATAATCAAACCAGTGGCGGAAAATGCCCAAATGCCTTGCACGATATTACTAACTGTCATGGTAGGAATCTCATTTATAAAAAGTTTCAAAAAACAGAATTCAAAAGTTAGGAGTTTTTAGTAAACTCCTAACTCTTGTACAGACGCGATTAATCGCGTCTATACTCAGCAATCTTTTACAGCCCTACTTGCACGGGAGTGCGAGTACGTTGTAGCTCGTATTCTGCTGTTTTTAGCAGCGATCGCCCGGTCATTTCTGGTGGCTGAGGCAGCTGTAAAATCTCTAGAATCGTGGGGGCGATGTCGGATAGCTTGCCATCGCTTCGCAGTTCGACATTTGTACCATATCCAGGGATTTTAACTTTCTCTCCTTCCACCAAGATGAAGGGGACTGGGTTAGTGGTATGAGCCGTCCAGGGATTACCCCCTTCATCTAGCATATACTCAGCGTTGCCGTGATCGGCAGTAATAATTGTTGTACCACCAGCTTTGATAACGCTCTCTAACAAACGTCCCAAACAGCGATCGACTGTTTCAATTGCTGTAATGGTAGCGTCGATTTGACCGGTATGCCCTACCATGTCTGGGTTAGCATAGTTAATCACAACTAGGGAATATATACCCTTTTGAATCGCAGCGATCGCTACATTTGTAACTGCTGCTGCTGACATTGCTGGGGCGTGGTCGTAAGTTGCTACCATCGGGCTGCTTACTAGTTCCCGATCTTCTCCGGTAAAAGGTTCCTCCAGACCCCCATTAAAGAAATAGGTGACGTGGGCATATTTTTCTGTTTCGGAGGTGCGGAACTGATTCAAACTATGATTGGCTATAACTTCTCCCAGAATGTTACTGAGATTCTGAGGCTCAAAGGCTACAGCCACGGGTAAGTCTGGATCGTACTGCGTAAAGGTGACAAAAGACAGAGGTGTGATTTGCTGTCTTTCAAAACCATTAAACGTGGGACTGACCAAAGCTTGAGTCAGTTGTCTGGAGCGATCGGGGCGGAAGTTGAAAAATATCACCCCATCCCCTGGTTCTATTGCACCGGGAGCAATTCTGATTGGGTTGACAAATTCATCTTTTATCCCTTGGTCGTAAGATGCTTGCAAGACTTCCACAGCCTTGAGACCATTACCAACACTATCTTGTATCATCATGTCGTAGGCGCGTTTGACTCGATCCCAGCGGCGATCGCGATCCATCGCGTAGTAGCGACCGCTGAGGGTAACTATGCGCCCAATTCCTATGCGGTCTATATAATCTTGTAGCAGCGCGATCGCTCTTACACCGTCAGTTGGGGCGGTGTCACGACCATCGGTGATGGCATGAATACAAACTTCTGGAATTTGCTGGTTCTTGGCTAAGTCAAGTAGTCCGAATAGATGGGTGATATGCGAATGTACCCCTCCCTCAGAACAAAGCCCGACTAGATGCAGCTTGCTATTCCGAGAACGAACTTCTTGGCAAATTTTGAGGAGTGCTGGGTTTAAGGCAATAGAACCGTCTTCGACTGCATCGGAGATGCGTACAAGTTCTTGCGGTACCACTCGCCCAGCACCAATGTTCAAATGACCAACTTCCGAGTTGCCCATTTGACCTTCTGGCAACCCTACGGCTTTTCCTGATGTGTGGATGAGGGTATGCGGGTAAGCTGCCCATAAACTGTCCACAATGGGAGTTTTAGCAGCAATAATGGCGTTTCCTCGCGTTTGGTCGCAGTAGCCCCATCCGTCTAAAATGACTAGCACCACAGGAGCAACAGGTGCTTTGGTCATAGTAAAATTGCCCTTTACTTTTTGTAATACCCGAATGATACCACTGCTAATCCACGCCGCAAGTGAATTTTTGCTTATTAACTTCTTTTACGAAGGACTTGCGGTTTTTGGAAATATTTTTTAAATTTTAGTAATTTTCCTGTGACGTTTTGGAACACTCATAAGGAGTGATTACTTAGTAATAGCGCTAAAACGCTACTACTAAGCCATTTTTTAGTTTCTCATTTCCTTTTCGTAGAAGCTTTAGCAGCTTTAGCCGCTTTTTTCGCTGCTTTTTCGGCTTCTATTGCAGCTAACTTTGCCTGTTCTTTTTCTTCGGCAATTTTCTGGAGATAGTAATGATAATCTCCTAAATAGACGCGGAATTCGCCATCACGAATTTCGACGATTTTATTTGCTACTTGAGAAATAAAGTAGCGGTCATGAGAGACTACAATTGCCGTGCCATCATAGTTTTGGAGCGCCTCTTCCAGCATTTCTTTAGCTGGAATATCTAGGTGGTTTGTCGGCTCATCTAAAATTAGTAGGTTAGCAGGACGTAAGAGCATTTTTGCCAATGCCAAACGAGCTTTTTCTCCTCCACTTAATGCCCCAACTGCCTTAAATACTGTGTCTCCAGTAAATAAGAAGCGTCCCAAAAGTGTGCGGACTTCTTGATTATCCCAGTCGGGAACTTCGTCATGGATAGTTTCCATGACAGTTTTTTTCAAATCCAAAGCTTCAGCTTGATTTTGCTCAAAGTAACCAGGAATAACGTTATGATCCCCTAATTTAACAATACCTTCTGTGGGTGGTTCCATACCCATAATTACGCGCAGAAGGGTAGATTTTCCAGCACCATTGGGGCCAAGGAAAGCAATGCGATCGCCTCTTTCAATTAAGAGATTTGCTCCCAAGAACAGGATTTTATCACCATAAAGATGAGTTAAATCTTGAATTTCCACTACTTCGCGTCCACTGCGAGGTGCAGGTGGAAAACGGAAATGTAGAGTTCTTACCCCAGCAATAGGTGCTTCAATACGCTCAATTTTTTCGAGTTGCTTTTCTCGGCTTTTTGCCTGGGTACTGCGGGTAGCACTGGCGCGGAATCTATCAACAAAGGTTTGCTGTTTCTCTAATTCTTTTTGCTGACGTTCGTAAGCACTCAGTTGTGCTGATTGACTTTCGGCTTTTTGTTCTAAATATGCCGAGTAGTTACCAAGGTAGGTACTGGAAACGCCACGTTCAGTTTCCACAATTTGAGTGCAGAGGCGGTCAAGGAACTCCCGGTCATGGGAGACTATTACCATCGGCGTAACCAGCCCTCTGAGGTAATTTTCCAACCACTCAATGGTTTCTAAATCTAGGTGGTTAGTCGGTTCATCCAGCAGCAACAAGTCAGGTTTTTGCAGCAGAATTTTACCTAAACTCATCCGCATTTGCCAACCACCACTGAAGGCACTGACGAGGCGATCGCCATCTTCTAGCCCAAACCCCATCTCTGGTAAAATTTTCCCGATGCGTGCATCTAAGTTGTAGCCATCCAAGGCTTCAAATTTGCGCTGCAAGCGATCCAATTTCTCGATCAGCCGATCCAGTTGATCTGGGTTAGCCGTTTCCATCTCTTGTGGGATGTGTGCCAGAGCTAACTGTACTTCGTTGGCTTCTTTGAAGACAGTCCAAAATTCTTCTTTAACGGTGCGGGTAGGGTCTACTTCAAACTCTTGGTTGAGGTAGGCTATATGTAAGCTATTAGGACGAATAATTTCGCCTGCGGTGGGTTCAATTTCCCCAGAGATAATTTTGAGTTGGGTAGATTTTCCAGCACCGTTGACACCGACTAAGCCAATGCGATCGCCTGGTTTAACTTCCCAGTTGATATCTTTGAGAACTTCGCCTGTGGGATAAATTTTACTTATATGTTCTAGTCGCAGCATTAAGTTTCTCTCAGGTAGGGAGTGGGTGGTTGAGGACGAAGTACTAACACCGCCTCTAATATTAACAAAAATTAACTATAAATTTGTCGTGAAAATGTCTGGAAGCTGCAAACCAAATTTGTCTTGAGCTACGGATAAAATTTACCACATCTATCTTAAGGGTGGCTTTGTGTTACTTGTCTAACTTCTTCGACACTCAAATCTAACGCTTGTGCTACTTGTTCTACAGTCAACCCTGCTGCCAACATTGCTGGTACTGCTTTTAGTTTCCCTTGAACCTTACCTTGTTCTACACCTTCCTGAAAGGCTTCCTGATAAAATCTGGTTTGCTTTAACTCGCTTAAGCTAAAGATTTGCTCGATCTCCTCCCTACTCATTGTGGGAAACTTGTAAGCCAAAATAGTCTCTATAAATTGTAATAATTGCTGTTGTTTTGGTAGTGAGTTTATCTCGGACTTGGTTCTGTCTATCAACACCCAAGCTTTAGCGATCGCTATATCGTCGGTTGCGATTACTAATTTAGCAGTTGCAATGCCAATTGGAAGCGATGCATTTTCACCTAATTCATCTAAATAAATGCGCCTGACGCGCCCACTTGTGAAAAACTCACGGTAATGTTTGATATCTCCTGTATCTACATTCCTGTTGGGGTATAAAACCACAGCATCCCAGTCAACCCCTTCGGGGAATTCAAAATTCAAAATTCAAAATTCAAAATTCCAAGTTCATAACTTCAAAGAATATATCAGGGAATTCTTGAAACAGCCGATAAAAGATGATGTCTGTTTTCAAAATTTTCTATCATTTGAAAATTTTGATTTGCTGTTCATGTGTTACTTGATTCTTCAGAACCATCTCGCACTTTCAGCAACTGCTCTTTTGCCATCCCTAATATACGTGAAAGGGGTGCTAATAAATTATCATCAAATGCTTCTCCGGCATAAATATTATTCAGTTCCGTAGGAGATAATTTAAAGGTATCGCAGAATTTTGCAAACTCCTGGTTACTCAAGTCAAGCTCTTTTTGCCGATCTTGAAGTAAAACTGCGATCGCTCTAGTTCCATGCTTTGGACGCTCACTAGTTTTTACATATTTTTCCATTAAATAATATACTTTCCTGGTATCGCCTCCCAGTTTTTTAATTAAATCAGTACAAGCCATTTTTAGTGCTTTTTTTAAAACTTCTTCTTCATTTAGAAACTTAATAATTTCGCCAGCATATTCTGGTTTAAAAAATCCCACTAAATCACCTTTATGATAAATTGGTATATAAGGCTCATTTGATTCAAAATGCCAATCTAATGGTTCGTTGCGTAGCGACATAGCTCCACCCCTAAATATTTTAAGATTGCATCATTTTAAAACCTTTTATTCTTTAACTGCCACTGGTTATAGCGTTCCCTAATCACATGAGGTAGATCGTGACCACATCGAATGTCGGTATCACCAAAAGTGTATTAGAGTACGCAGGTGAAACTCCTGGTATTCCCTTTACTCCAGTTGCTGTATACCAAATGGTAGCTTGTCTACGAAATACTAATGGAGTTGTAACAAAGAAGAATTTATAGATGGGGCATGGTATCCTTCTAAATAAGAACAGATTTACTGGTTATCCCCCAGAGTTTTTTGATCCTCTTCCAGCAGATCGTTCTTCTTCTCTAAAATTCGGACTATGATTTCAGAAAACCCTCCCATTGAAGAACGCTATGGATTGGAGGACATAGATACAATTGCTGAAGGATTGCTGGTAGATGCCCCTTTTGACCAAGTAGGTGAAATTTTGGCATCTTTGGGGGTGCGATGGGAACGTGATGTTGATAACCAAAATATTCAAAATCCTGGACTATTGGTGTTCCAATTCCGAGGACACTTATGGACTGAAATTTTAGATGCATCTATGACCGATAAGTATACCCCTGTTCCCACTGACACATTTGATGATTCTTCTGACCGCTTTGTAACTAGTTCGTGGAATTGGGAGTTGCAGGCTCAGTCCCTTTCTCAACAGCTACACACCCGAACAATTTACTACTGGGTTGATGATTGTGGTTTTACCATTGGTTACGCTTATTGGAAGAACGGCGAGATGATGGAGCGTCTCGAGTTTGATGAGGATATCTGGCAAGATACTCATGATGAAGCTTTGGTGGACGCGCCAGAACGGACTGTTGAACCACACCTATTTGAGTCAAAGTTCCGGCAACTGACAGCAAGAGAAATAGAGAATTCATATAGCTTTGTAGAAGACTTCCTATATGAACAGCAGGCTTATGCAGCTACCAGATTGAGTCGCTTCAATTGTCAACGCGATGATTTTGTGGGGCTTGACTATATTGCTTTCGTATGACCAGAGTATCACCTAAATTTCCTAGTCATCATTAACTAACTACCATTTTGGATTGGTAATGTCTTAAGTACCTTTGGCAAAAAAATGGTAGGAATTAGCCTTCCCAGTCTTGACGAGTATCGCATAGGAAATGGTCTGCGATCGCATCATCAAACAAATAAAGGCAATGCTCTGGAAAAATTCGTAATGGTAAGTTAGTTTCTCGTAGCGCCAAATCAACACCCACTTCAAAGCCATCTAACAAGGCTTCTTCTATTCGAGACTTTAAGCTAGGGTTCTGCCGCAGATGCCTATGAATGGCGCGGCGCTGTTCTCGAATTGTTAAAAACCAACTGCAACAACGTTGTTCGGGTTGATACTCCCACTTCAAGAAATGACCGAGTAATACACTCAGACGACTCACGAGTTCCCGATACTCCTGTCTCCCCAAAGCTTGAATTTCTTCTTGCAGGTGTTCCCAGTCTAGTTCCATAACTAGCCTTTGCTCTAACGCTTTAGCCTGCTGCTGTGTCCAGCCATAGAAGTCCTGATCGTACAAAAAAGGTTTGTCCATAGGGTTGAATCTTGACAGCAAGAAACCACAAGCTAGTTTGATCCGATTTTGCGCTAAATCGCCCTTAAAAAATTTAATTACGAATTACGAATTATTTAACTGGCCTTCGCTTCATCTCCGGATGCTTCAGCCACAGCCGCCAATCTATCTGCCGCAGCTTGCACAATTTGAGCCACTTGGCTAAGAGGCATGTGCTGGATTTGTCTCAGAATCAGACTCAAATCTGAAGTTTCTGGAATTGGCTTGCCATCAATGCAGCTGATTAACTCTTCCATTGTGTAGCCTGCTTTCGATGCGATTCGAGCCAAATTTTCTGTATCTGGAACCTTCACACCTTTTTCCCACATCTGAACAGCAGTAGCAGATACTCCCAAAAGCTTACCAAAGGCTCGCTGACTCATTGAACCGCGAGCTAGTTTAATGATTTCAATCAGTTTTTGTTTGCTTTCGATCTTCACTGCTTATATAGCTAGCCAACTGTATGTACAAGTTTACTTTCAATAATACAAGTTTACTTTTATATTGACAGCCTTGTGTTTTAGTACTAAACTATATCTCTGGTTGTAAATCGGCAACTACAGGCATCAAGCTAGTAGAATAATCCATCTATCTTTAATCAACCCAAAAAACTTAGTTTGCTACAGCGCTTGTGCTAGTAGCTAGACTTTGTTGCGAAGAAATAATATCGAAGGTGCATCATGTCTCGCAAGCCGCGCAAAATTAACCAATATCGCCGCAAAGGTAAAAACCTTATAGCCACTAATAAAATTAAACCAGAACAGTGGAACATTTCTGACGCAGAAACCAAAGAAGCTTTAAAAGTTAAAGGCTACGATGTTAAGCAAATCAAAAAAATCCACCTTTTGAAGCATCAAGTATGTATTTCCTACTGGGATGAAAAAGGCAATATATGCAGCAGCTTTTTTAGCTACCGGATTTTTGCACGTTGGCAAGAAGAAGCCCAAAAGCTAATTTATACCTGCCAAACCCTGAAGGAATGGGCAAAGTTAAATTACCTTATGAAGTACGAATTTGCTTATTACCATTATCCCAGTGAAATAGAAGATACACTCCACGCAATATTAGAAAACCACCTGTCTGTGTTAAAAGCAACAGTACAACAAGTGGTTTTACATAATATTTAACAGCAAAAATTAGTTAGCGGCAGAAGTCGCTAACTCCGCGAGACGTTCTTGCTGGTCTAGAGATATACAAGATTGAATAAGTGTCTCTAAATCACCATCCAAAACAGGGGTAAGAGAATAATTCTGACCTAACCGATGATCGGTAGCGCGATTATCTTTATAATTATAGGTGCGAATTTTTTCCGATCGCGATCCAGTACCAACCTGCGATCGCCGCATGGAAGTTACAGCTTCTTGTTGTTCGCTTAACTTAATTTCATACAACTTCGCCCGCAGAATTTGCATCGCCCGTTCTTTGTTTTGCAACTGGCTGCGTTCTTCTGTACAGAAAATGCGTATTCCCGTTGGTTTGTGCATCAAGTCAACGGCTGTTTCCACCTTGTTGACGTTTTGTCCACCAGCACCACCAGAACGGGCTGTAGTCATTTCAATATCTTTCGGGTCAATGTGAATTTCCACATCATCCACCTCTGGCATAATTGCTACGGTAGCTGTGGAAGTATGAACCCGTCCCCCAGATTCAGTTGCCGGCACGCGCTGCACGCGATGTACACCAGCTTCAAACTTGAGCTGGCTGTAAACGTTATTACCTTTAATTTCGAGAATGACTTCTTTCCAGCCACCCATTTCTCCACGAGATTCGCTCACCAGAGAAACTTTCCAACCTTGAGTCTGGGCATAGCGGGTGTACATCTGCATCAAATCGCCAGCCCAAATACTTGCTTCATCGCCACCAGTGCCAGCGCGAATTTCCAACATGATATTCTTTTCATCATTGGGGTCGCGTGGTAGCAGCAAGACTTTCAAGCGAGACTCTAAATGTTCTATTTTTTCTTCAAGTTCTTTTACTTCCAGTGCTGCCATTTCTTGCAACTCTGGGTCACTTGCAGATTCTTTGTAAACCTGACGCGCTCCTGTCAAGTCTTCTTGGGCTGTTTTCCAAATTTCATAAGTATTAACTACTTCTTCCAAAGAAGAACGAGACTTAGCAATTTCTTGATACTCATCAGGATTGCTAGCGGTATCGGGGTCGCCAAGACGACGTGTTAATTCATTAAAAGTTTGTTCAACGGATTTTAGTTTGTCCAGTAAGTATGATTCAGCCATGACGAGTGCGATCGCTCCTTAAAAAAATAACAAATTGGCTCGAGCATATAAATGAAAATCGACCCAGCTGATGCAGGGCCGTCGTTAACAGCAGAGCCAACCCGCTACTTTTTGTTTTGATCGTCGCTAGATGCTTGAGTGCTGCTCATACCGTACTTGCGGAGGAAGCGCTCTACTCGACCTTCAGTGTCAATAATCTTCTGAGTGCCGGTGTAAAATGGGTGATTTCCAGACCAAACATCTACATGCAATTCTGGCTTGGTAGAGCCAATGGTCATAACGACTTGACCGTTGCAGTAAACTTTAGCATCTGGATACCACTTGGGGTGAATATCAGCTTTAGCCATTGTTCCTTTTGTGATGAATCTATATAAATTATAACTTTCAGGTTTCAATTGCAGCTAGAAGAAGGGAGAAGGGAACAGGTTACAGGTAACAGAAAACTATTACCTATCCCCTGTAATCTATCACCTTCTTCACCCATACCCAATGCTCTAACGCTTAGAGTACTGAGGCGCTTTCCGAGCTTTATGTAAACCATATTTCTTCCGCTCTTTTGCTCTGGGATCGCGAGTCAAATAACCTTCGGTTTTCAAAGGTGGGCGGTTATCTGGGTCGAGTTGGCACAAAGCACGTGCAACTCCCAAACGAACAGAATCAGCCTGTCCGGTCAAGCCGCCGCCTTCTGCTTTTACCAAAATGTCATATTCGTTTTCTAAACCTAGAGTTTCCAGGGGTGCTTTAATCACTCCCAGGTAGTTGGGGTTGAATTGGAAATACAAATTTCCATCTTTACCGTTCACAATCAGTTGACCGGTGCCTGGAACCAAGCGTACCCGTGCTACTGCGTTCTTACGACGGCCAGTACCCCAGTATACGGCGCGACCGCTATTAGCATCTGCTACTACCATTAATTTTCTTCTCCAGGAATTGTACTAACTTTTAGTTCTTTAGGCTTTTGAGCATCATGAGGATGGGTAGGTCCAGCGTAAACTTTCAGCTTGGTGAACAACTGCTTACCGAGGCTATTTTTAGGTAACATACCTTTAACAGCTTGTTCTAAAATCCGCTCTGGTATGCGCTCTTGCAGTTTAGCGAAAGTTTCGGTTTTCATCCCACCAGGGCGACCAGAATGGCGGCGATAAAGCTTTTGAGTGCGCTTTTTGCCTGTAACTGCTACTTTCTCGGCATTGATGACGATTACGAAGTCACCTGTATCTAAATGAGGCGTATATTCGGGTTTCTTTTTGCCTCTTAATACCTGAGCGATTTCGCTGGCGAGGCGACCGAGGCGTTTATCGGTGGCATCTACTATGTACCACTCACGCTCAAGGGTTGCTTGAGAAGGAAGGTATGTTTTAACTATTGTCATTTGTCATTTGTCCTTTGTCATTTTTAATTTGTCATTAGTCATTTGTCCTTTGTCATTTGTTATTTGTCCTTTGTCCAAAGTCAGTTGTCCTTAGTTATTCACTAATGACCAATGACTAATGACTCTTGACTAATGACCAATGACTCTTGACTAGTGACGAACTTTGGCAAGGTGTCGTACCAAATCTCTTTTGGAAAGGGAAAATCGGGATAGCCGACTCGCAACAAGCACAAGCCTTGAGGCGGTGCGGCATATTTCACTTCTTCCCGACGTTCTTCTTTCCAGAGTTCGGTGAAGCTAGAAAGTGTTCGTTCTCCAGAACCTATTTGTACCAGCATCCCTACCAACAGCCGTACCATGCCATACAAAAATCCATCTGCCTGTATTTCAATATGGATAAATGGCCCACTGCGACGACACTCTGCTGCTTGCACCTCTACCCAGGAATGCGATCGCTTTGAGCCTGCACGGTGAAAAGCAGCTAAGTGATGTTTTCCCAAGAGAGGTTTCAAGGCAGCTTGGATTAAAGATTCATCCAGGGGTGCATAATAATAATGCCAACTGAAGGGTCTTACAAACAAGTTAAGCCGATCTTCAGTATATATTGTGTAGCGATACCGTCGATAGGCTGCACTAAAGCGAGCGTGCCAACGGTTATCGACACTAGCTGAAGCCCTGATTAATATATCTGGTGGCAGGTAGCTGTTGAGGATTGTTGCCCACTTGTGAGGCGGAATAAAACCTGTAGCTTCAAAATGGGCTACTTGAGCAGCAGCGTGAACTCCTGAATCGGTTCGCCCAGCCCCATGTAGTGTTACATGATGCCCAAGAATAGTCGCGATCGCAATTTCGATCTCTTCTTGGACTGTCCGGTGTTGTTTTTGCCTTTGCCAGCCATGAAAATGAGTGCCCAGGTATTGGATTACCAAGGCTACTCGATGAGTTGGTGTAGGCTGGTGGCTTTCTAACATACAGATTTTGTCCTTTGTCATTTGTCTTTTGTCAGTAGTCCTTTGTCATTTGTCCTTTGTTATTTACTAATGATTAATGACTAATGACCAATGACCAATGACCAATGACTTAAACCAATTCAATTATTGCCATTTTTGCATTATCACCTCGACGCGGTACGGTATGCAGGATGCGGGTATAACCGCCCTGGCGATCGCCATATCGAGTTGGAGCTTGCTCAAATAAAGCATGAACCAGTTGTTTGTCGAAGATATAGCCAAGAGCTTCGCGGCGTGCTGCCAAGGAGCCATTTTTGGCTAGTGTAATCATTTTTTCCACTTCACTTCGCAGAACTTTCGCTCTCATTAAAGTGGTGGTAATTTTACCATGACGGATCAGCTCGGTGGCGAGCGATCGCAGTAAAGCACGACGTTGATCGGCTGGTTTACTGAGTTTTTTGACGCGACAACGGTGACGCATAATTATGCACTATGAATTATGAAGGTTTTTCTTAAGGGTGTTTCGAGCCTCTTTCCATTGGCAGGGTGATGCCCAAGCGTCGCTGCAAAGCTTCCACGACTTCTTCTGCTGACTTCTGCCCAAAGTTCTTAATTTCTAAGAGGTCTTCTTGGGTATAATCCAACAAATCTGCCACAGAGTTAACTTGTGCCCGTTTGAGACAGTTATATGCCCGCACAGAAAGTTGCAACTCTTCGATGGGTATCTGGGCAGTTGGGTCGTCTGGAATATCCGAACCTGTGTCTGTTGGTTCTAGGGAGATGTCCTTCAACGGGTTGAATAAATCTACCAAGATCGCAGCAGCAGAAGATAGTGCTTCTTGAGGAGAAACACTGCCATTTGTCCAAACTTCCAACAGTAGTCGGTCTTTTGGAATCAAACCTTCCCCACGAGATTCTTCAACACTGTAGTTGACTTTTCGCACCGGCATAAATATCGAGTCAATTTGAAGAAAATCCAACGATGTGGCTTCTTCACGTCCTCGCTCTACAGTGCGATAGCCTTTGCCTTTCTCGATCCGAAATTCCATTTCCAGCTTTCCACCCTCAGCGATGGTGGCTACATACTGGGTCTGATCGATGACTTCTACTTCACTGGGCAAATCAAAATGTGCCGCAGTGATTGTTGCTGGGCCGCTAACAAGTAATCTACCAATCTGGGGCTGCGAAGAATAGTTTTTCAGGATAACTTCCTTCATTCTCATGAGGATTTCCAGCACATCTTCCCGCACGCCCGGAACTGTGGCAAATTCATGTGAAACACCCGCAATCCGCACTGCTGTAACTGCTGTACCTTCTAAATTAGACAGTAAAACCCGCCGCAGTGCGTTGCCAACAGTTGTTCCTTGACCGCGTTCTAGAGGTTCCAATACAAATTTACTGTAATGGTTCCGACTTTCTTCGGTATTCGACTCTACACATTCAATTTGAAACTGCGCCACGGATGAGCCTCCCTTTTTCTAAGGTGCTGCTAGCAGACAAATCAATTGCCTCCAGAATTGATTGCCAATTTTCGATTTTGGACTTTGGATTTTGGATTGTGCTTCTTTCGTTCATGCTCCACCTCTTATTGGCGGAACAAATCTTAAATCATCAACTTAAAATCCACGAGGCCCAGCACCCTTATAGTCGGGTTCAATCTAAAATCGCAAACCTAAAATCCAAAATTGATTAATAATATTTTGGGTAGCCCGAAGTTTAACAGCTTTCCTGACGGGAAAATCTGACACCCTTCTGGTCGCCCAAGCTTTAATTCAATGACATTTTGAACGTTAGACGCTCAAGCGGTCATTGCTGGCTGTAACTTTTCGTCCTCACTGCCCAAGTTTTGGTGTTTAAACTCGACGGCGCTTGGGTGGACGACAACCATTGTGAGGAATCGGGGTAATATCCCGAATCAGTGTAATTTCCAGTCCTGCTCCTTGAAGTGCCCGGATAGCGGTTTCTCTACCTGCTCCTGGGCCACTGACCATTACCTCAATTTGACGCATTCCTTGATCGATAGCTCGGCGAGCTGCACTTTCAGCTGCGGTTTGCGCTGCAAAGGGAGTTCCCTTTTTTGCTCCCTTAAAACCGCTAGAACCAGCGCTAGCCCAGGAGATGACATCTCCATTTTGATCGGTAATGGTGACAATGCTATTGTTGAAAGTAGATTGGATGTAGGCCATTCCACTGGGTACATTCCGTTTCTGCTTCTTGCTCCCGGTTTTTTTAGTTGGTTGTCTCGCCATACTTGTTTAGTTGATTTAAGGTAAAACTTGCTCGGATTAGCAAGCGTTGCAAAATTATTTCCCTGGAGCCTTCTTCTTCCCGGCCACTGTCTGCCTTCTGCCTCTACGGGTTCTGGCATTGGTGCGAGTTCTTTGTCCTCTGACTGGTAAGCCCATACGATGACGACGACCTCTGTAGGTACCAATGTCAACTAAGCGCTTGATGTTCAAAGACTCCAAGCGCCGCAAGTCGCCTTCAACTTGATAGTTGGTTTCTATTTCCCCTCGTAGGGCTGTCACATCGGCATCACTTAAGTCCTTAACGCGGGTATCTGGGTTCACACCAGTAGCCGCTATAATTTCTTGAGAGCGTGATAACCCAATTCCGTAGATGTAAGTCAGACCGATCTCGACGCGCTTATCGCGTGGAAGGTCTACTCCGGCAATACGTGCCACAATGAACTCTCCCTATTGTTTTCGCAATTACTGTTGGTTTGAAAAACGTGAGCGTCTTTTCGTTTTAATGATATGTGCGTCCTGCAACTAGCTCTGTTGGTAAGAGCGTTATCCTTGACGTTGTTTGTGCTTGGGGTTCACGCAAATCACCATGACGCGACCACGACGTTTGATCACGTTACATTTTTCACAAATTTTCTTGACTGAGGCTCTAACTTTCATGCCTTTTATTTTTTGACTCCAAATATAAAATTATAGCATTTATAGGGAAATCAATCCAGTTAAATGACTAATAAACAGTCAAAAAAATGGTTTTATGGTAAAATTCTCTACATTATAGTTACTTCTTTCGTAGTCGATAGGTAATTCTGCCTTTGGTCAAGTCGTAGGGGGTTAACTCCACCTTGACGCGATCGCCGGGCAAAATCTTGATATAATTTCGGCGAATCTTGCCGGAAATGTGTGCTAGCACGTTAAAGCCATTGTCCAAGTCAACACGAAACATCGCATTGGGCAAGGACTCTGTAACCGTGCCTTCCATTTCAATCAAATCTTGCTTAGACAATTTGTTTTTTCCTCAACTCAACAATTTCGTGTTCAGTTGCAGCGCTTCATCTGCAAAGAAACACATTTTAAGAAATATATCAACAGTTTATTAATATATCTTAGCTAAAATTGATCTTTTTTTTGGTATAGGGCATTGAGCATTAGGCATGGGGCATTGGGAAAGAATTACTGTAGCTCCTCCCATGCTTCCTTGTCTCCCTCATGCCCTGCCCTCTCTTTTTCAGGAAGCGATTACCTTTTGTAGTTCACCAGTGACATCTTTTTGGGACTGATTGCCATTGACTGTTAGGAGTTTTTTGCGATCGCCATAATAATCAATTAAAGGTGCAGTTTCCGCGCGGTACACTTCTAAACGACGACGAATCACTTCTTCAGTATCATCTTTTCGTCCTCTAGCTAGCAAACGCGCGATGACAATTTCATCTGGTGCATCTAAATTGACTACCCTTTCACCACCTTGATGTATTGCTTCTAGTAACTTCTCCAGAAAAGCTGCTTGGGTCACTTTCCGGGGAAAGCCATCAAGAATCCAACCATTTTTGGCATCTGGTTGACCGAGGCGCTCCTGTACCAAATCTTGCACTAGCTGGTCGGGTACTAACTCGCCACTATCAACATAGCTTTGAGCTTTAATTCCTAAAGGAGTCTGCTCTTTCATGGCTTGTCTTAATATTTCCCCAGTGGAAATATGGGGGATATTCAAGTGTTCAGCCAAAGTTTGAGCTTGTGTTCCTTTACCCGCTCCAGGTGGTCCCAAGAAGATTAATCGCGTCACTATTATTTCACCATTCCTTCATAGCGCTGAGAGATAACATAAGTTTGAACTTGTTTGGCTGTCTCAATTGCCACACCAACTAAAATCAGCAAAGATGTCGCACCGATGCCCCGGAAAGTTTTTACATTCAAAGCGCTTTCCACGGCTGTGGGGATAATAGCGACGAAGCCCAAAAAGATCGCACCCAAAAAAGTTAGTCGGTTTGACACGCGTTCGATATACTCGCTAGTTGCCTTGCCGGGACGAATTCCAGGAATACTAGAACCCATTTTCTTCAAGTTCTGCGCCACATCTACCGGGTTGAGAATCAACGAAGAATAGAAGTAGCTAAAGAAAACAATGGAAACCATGTAGACCAAGGCATAGACCCAGGAGCTAGAACCGCTTGGACTCAAATAAGTGTTAACTATATTCGCCAAATCGGCATTTTTAGTAAAATTGGCGATCAGCAGTGGCAAACTGAGGATGGCAGCAGCAAAAATAATTGGCATCACGCCGCCTTGATTTAGCCGCAGTGGCAAATAGCTCCGTTGCTCTGCCAAAACTCGCCGACCTACTTGGCGACGAGCCGAAATAATTGGGATGCGGCGCATTCCTTCCTGCACAATCACAATACCAACAATTGTTGCGAGGAAAACTAAGATCAACACGATTACGCGACCCACTGCTTCCCGACCGCCGACTTGCACCAAGTCGATGGTATCGCCTAAAGCTTTTGGTAATGAGGCAACAATGTTGACAAAAATCAACAATGATGCCCCGTTCCCAATACCCCGTTCTGTAATTAGTTCTGATGCCCACATGACGAACATCGAACCGGCAGTTAGAGCGATCGCAGTTTCAGCGACAAATATAGGCCCTGGCTTGAGGGCAAATTGCTGGAGGAATAATGCCGAAAAAGCTGTACTTTGAAGAATTGCCCAACCTACAGTTACATAGCGGGTAATTTGCGATATTTTTCGCCGACCGGCTTCCCCTTCATTTTTCTGTAAATTTTCTAAAGATGGAATCGCCGCGGTGAGCAATTGGATGATAATAGACGCATTAATGAAGGGCAAAATTCCTAAAGCAAAGACTCCCAAAGTTGAAAGTCCTCGCCCAGAAAATATATCCAATAAGCCGAATATGGAATTACTGCCCGATATGGCTTCGGCAAATCTCGGTCTATCAATCCCTGGCACGGGTAAGAAAATACCCAGGCGAACCAAAATTAAAATACCGACAGTGACAAGCAGCCTACCTCTGAGGCCAGCTGCCTGCGCCATCTGCATAAAAGTTTCTTGAGCCGTTGGGGCTTTATCTCGACTGATCATAGAGTGCTACCTTTATAGTGAACCAAGCACTGGCAGCGAGTTGGCTTGCATTTAAGTGCGCTGTTCCGGCTCACTCATAAGACTTCACAACTACCACCAGCTGCCTCAATTTTGCTACGAGCTGAACCTGTGAAAGCTGCCGCTTGTACCTTGAGCGGAATGCTCAATTCCCCGTTACCTAAAATTTTCAATGGCCCTTTGACAGCAGTCAGGATACCTGCGGCTTTCAATGAGGTCAAAGTTACTTCCGTATTCGCGGGAAGGGAGGCTAGCTTCTCTACATTAATCGTAGTGTAAATCTTCTGATTAACAATCGGAAAGCCCTTCAGCTTAGGTAGGCGGCGGTACAATGGCTGTTGACCACCTTCAAAACCTGGTCGTGTACTACTACCAGAACGAGATTTTTGACCCCGCATACCTAGACCAGCACTAGCACCTTGACCGGCAGAAATACCTCTGGCTACACGGCGCTTGCGTTTCTTTGAGCCTTTTTGCGGCTTAACATCATGGAGTCTCATAAGTTATCAAGTTCTCATTTGTCGTTTGTCATCTGTCTTTTGTCATTTGTCATTTGTCCTTTGTTATTCACGAATGACCATCGTACAGACGCGATTAATCGCGTCTCTACTGACTAATGACTAAATTAGATGTAGAGATTTTGAATAGGAATACCGCGATCTTCGGCGACTTCAGAAAGGGTACGCAGTGTAGATAAGGCATTAACTGCGGCTCTAGCATTATTGAGCGGATTGTTTGAGCCTAGTTGCTTGGCTAGGACGTTACGAACTCCGGCTAATTCCAACACAGTTCGTACAGCACCACCAGCAATTACCCCAGTACCAGGTGCGGCTGGACGCATAAGCACTTTTGCACCGCCACCGACACCATCAATAGGATGGGGAATGGAGTTGGATTTGGTGATTGGGATATCAATGAGGTGTTTTTTGCCGTCGGCTACACCTTTTTTAACGGCACCTATTACATCTGAAGCTTTGCCTACTCCGACTCCAACTTGACCGCGTTCGTTACCAACGACAACGATCGCTCGGAAGCTGAGTTTTTTACCACCTTTAACCACTTTACTTACGCGGCGGATTTGGATAACCCGCTCTTGCCAAGTGGTTTCTTCTTTTTTGGCACGCTTTGTTCTACTTTTACGCTCTGTTGCCATAATTTATGCCTCTTTAGTCATGAGTCATGAGTCATTAGTCATTAGTCATTAGCTCTTATACAAGGGACAAAAGAAAAATGACAAAGGACTAATTTAGAAATCTAAACCAGCTTCGCGTGCTGCATCAGCGAGTGCTTTGACACGACCATGATATAAGTTACCACCGCGATCGAAGACTACTTTGGTGATGCCTTTTTCTAGCGATCGCACTGCAATCAACTTACCAACTTGTACCGATGCATCGCGGTTTGCACATGACGCTAAACTAGATTTCAACTCTGGTTCTACAGTCGATGCGGCCACGATGGTTTGATGTTGAGTATCATCAATTATCTGGGCATAAATATGCTCATTAGAACGAAATACGGATAAACGCGGACGTTCTGGGGAGCCAACAACTTTGCCACGAACGCGTCGATGACGACGGTTTTTTGATTCTCTACGAGTAAGTTTCATTTCTACTTCTTACCACCCTTACCAGTCTTACCAGCTTTCCGTCTGACTACTTCACCGGCATAGCGGATGCCTTTACCTTTGTAAGGTTCTGGTGGACGAACAGAACGAATTTTTGCGGCTGTGTTACCGACGATTTCTTTGTCATAGCCGCTAACAATAACGTTAGTGGTACCTTCTACGGCAAACTGAATTCCATCTGGTGGTTCAATTTGCACTTGATGGCTGTAACCCATATTTAAAATTAGGTTACGCCCTTGAATTTGTGCCCTATAACCAACACCTTGAATTTCCAAACGGCGCTGAAAACCTTGGGAAACTCCCTCGACCATGTTGGCAACTAAAGTGCGGCTCAAGCCGTGCAATTGCTTTGATATCCGAGTTTCATCCTGACGATTTACGTGTAATATTTCCCCCTCTTGAGAGAGTGAGACATTATCTCTGAGAGTGCGAGAAAGTTCTCCTTTCGGGCCTTTCACCACAATATTCGTACCATCGATCGCCACTTGAACTTTGGCGGGAATAGTAATTGGACGTTTACCAATACGTGACATGACTTTTTGTCCTTTGTTATTTGTCCTTTGTCTTTTACTAATGACAAATGACTAATGACCAATGACTACCAAACGTAACAAAGTACTTCGCCACCCAAGTTCTGACGCCGCGCTTCGCGGTCAGTCATAATGCCACTGGATGTAGAAATAATGGCAATGCCAATGCCGCCTAGTACCCTTGGTAATTCTTTTCGATTTGAATAAACACGCAAGCCAGGCTTACTCACTCGCTTTAAAGCGGTGATCAGAGGCTGACGGTTTTTACCCTTGTATTTCAGGGAAATCACCAGATTGCGTTTTACCCCTTCTTCTGCTTCTTCGATTTCAGCAATAAAGCCTTCCTCCCGTAGCACTTTGGCAATGCTTCGGGTCAATTTTGTCGCTGGCACTTGTGTAGTTTGATGCCGCGCCAGGTTGGCATTGCGGATGCGCGTCAGCATATCTGCAATTGTGTCGTTAGCCGCCATCGTTCCCTCTATAGATGAACTTATTGATCGCGAAAGGGCATTCCTAATTCTTTAAGTAAGGCGCGTCCCTCTTCGTCGTTTGTTGCTGTGGTGATGATGGAAATATCCATCCCACGCACTTGATCGATGCTGTCGTATTCGACTTCTGGAAAAATTAGCTGTTCTCTCACACCTAGAGTGTAGTTACCGCGTCCGTCAAAGCTTTTGGGGCTAACGCCGCGAAAATCTCGAATTCTGGGTAGTGACAGGCTAACTAACCGATCGAAAAAGGCATACATCCGTTCGGCTCTGAGTGTCACCATGATCCCTACAGGCATCCCTTGACGAATCTTAAAGCCAGCGATCGCCTTTTTCGCTCGTGTCACTACTGGTTTTTGACCAGTTACTACGGCAATCTCATTGATGGATGCCTCTAGTGACTTCGCATTTTGAGCTGCTTCACCCAAACCTCGGTTAATCGTAACCTTTACTAATTTCGGTACTTGATGAACGTTGGTATATTGAAACTGATTAATCAGTTTGGGGACGATCGTCTCTTGATATAAGGTTTTGAGTCTTGTTGTCGCCATAGTTTTTTGTCCTGATATCCCTGGGCTTGGTCAGGGAACTTTTATTGTCCTTTGTTATTTGTCCTTTGTCATTTGTCTTTTTACTAATAACTAATGACTAAATGACCAATGACTAATCACTATTTATCTAAAATTTCGCCAGTTTTCTTGAGTTTTCTCACCTTTTTGCCTTCTGAGGTAAAGGTGTAACCAACACGACTGGCAACGTTTTGCTTGGTGGAATAAAGCATGACGTTGGAGCTATGAATCGGGAATTCTTGGGTAATAATTCGCCCCGATTCCCCTTCTTGCTGGGGTTTGACGTGCTTGGTCTTGATGTTGACACCTTTGACAATGACTTTACTCAGTTGAGGAAGTGCTTGGATAATTTCACCAACCTTTCCTTTGTCTTTACCAGCAATCACTTGTACGGTGTCGCCAGTTTTGACGTGCATTTTGTGGAATACTTTGGGCGTACCCTGTTTGGTTGCCATTAAAGCACCTCCGGAGCCAGAGAAACAATTTTGGTGAAGTTTTTGTCGCGCAGTTCCCGTGCAACTGGGCCAAAAACCCGTGTGCCTCTGGGATTACCGTCTTTGTTGATGATTACAGCAGCGTTATCATCAAAGCGAATACTCATGCCGCTATCGCGATTTACAGCTTTCCGAGTCCGAACAATTACTGCTTCCACCACATCAGACTTTTTCACAGCCATATTGGGTGTAGCATCTTTGACAACTGCGATAATTTTATCGCCAATAAAACCATAACGACGGTTGCCTCCGCCTAAGATGCGGATGCACATCAGTTTGCGGGCGCCGCTATTATCTGCGACATTCAGGTAAGTCTGGGGTTGAATCACAATTATTCTCTCTTGTAATGTTGTTAGTTTCTAACAACGATGAGGTTTAAGTAGGTTTGACGTTCAGGACTTCTGTGATTTTCCAGCGCTTGGTTTTACTCAGGGGTCTAGTTTCCTGAATGCGAACGCGATCGCCTACTTTACACTGATTTTCTTCGTCGTGAACTTTATATCGTTGGGTGTTAACCACAATCTTGCCGTACTTGGGGTGAGGAGCGCGGTTTTCTATGGCGACTACCACAGTTTTTTGCATTTTATCGCTCACTACCAAGCCAACTCGTTCTTTAACTGCCATAATCTCCTACTTTTTTTCTTCTTTAGCCGATTGACTTGCTGCCCGTTTGCGTTCTGTTTCTAGCGTCAGCAATTGAGCTAGGCGGTGGCGCAATTGTCGGAACTGATGGGGCTTTTCTAATTGTCTGGTGGCTTTTTGCAAGCGCAACTGAAATAGTTGTCTTTTGGTCGCGACAATTTCATCAGAAAGCTTCTCGTCGCTTAATTCTCTAGCTTCTGAAATTTTAGGAAGAGGCATAAGCTACTCCTGCTCCTGTGGTTGAGAGCGCACAATAAACTTAGTTTTGATGGGTAGTTTAAATGAAGCCAAACGCATCGCTTCACGAGCGATTTCTTCAGAAACTCCACCGATTTCAAACAAAATTCGTCCTGGCTTGACTACAGCTACCCAAAACTCTGGATTACCTTTACCGGAACCCATCCGGGTTTCAGCAGGACGCATGGTTACAGGTTTATCAGGGAAAATCCGAATCCAGATTTGTCCACCCCGACGGATATAACGAGTCATTGCCCGACGGGAAGCCTCGATTTGACGCGAGGTAATCCAAGCAGGTTCTTGAGCTTGGAGGGCAAAATCACCGAAGTTGAGGGTACTACCACGGCTGGCTAGTCCTTCCATCCGTCCCCGCTGTTGTTTGCGGAATTTAGTTCTTCTAGGGCTTAACATGGTTTGTCATTTGTCATTTGTCATTTGTCATTTGTCATTTGCCATTTACTAATGACTAATGACTAATGACGATTTATCCTTCGTTTGAGCGGTCTTCAAATTGCTGGCGACGACGTTGTTGTTGACGACGACGGGGTTCGCGTTCGCGATCGCGGGGTTCGCGTTCGCGATCGCGGCTTGCGGGTGGTAGTGGATCTGGTTCCTGTCCAGGAATAATTTCTCCTTTAAACACCCATACTTTGATACCCAAAATACCGTAAACAGTTTTTGCTGTGCAATAAGAGTAGTCAATGTCAGCCCGTAAGGTATGTAAAGGTACTCTACCTTCACGAGTCCACTCTGTCCGGGCAATTTCTGCACCGTTGAGGCGACCGCTAACTTGGATTTTAATACCTTGGACACCAGCGCGTTGGGCACGTTGAATCGATTGCCGTACTACCCGCCGAAAGGAAACCCGACGTTCCAATTGTTGAGCAATGTATTCGGCAATTAGGTAGGCATCAGCATCAACTCGTTGAACTTCAACTACATTAATGCGAATTTGACGATTACTACCCAACAATCCTTGGAGTCCGGTACGTAAGGATTCGATACCTTGTCCACCACGACCCACCACTACCCCAGGTCTAGCCGTGCGTACTTCTAAGTCGATTTGGTCAGCTTTGCGCTCAATCCGTACTTCGGAAATTCCGGCGTTATTTTGAGCCTGTCTACCCAGCTTTTGTTCTATGTATTGACGCAGTTTGTGATCTTCTTGGAGAAGTTCTGGATAGCGATCGGGAACAGCAAACCAACGGGATTGATGTTCATGCGTAATACCCAGGCGAAAACCAACTGGATGAATCTTTTGTCCCACAAATGCTTCCTCTAAAATTTCTTACTTTACGCAATTTATAACGTGTTTATTTTTCTGGAGCAGCTGCAACAGCTACGGTAATATGACACGTCGGCTTGCGAATTTGGTAAGCTCGACCTTGCGCTCTTGGTTGAAAGCGCTTCAACGGCGGCCCTTGATCGGCATAAGCCTGAGTAATTACAAGTTGAGTCCGATCTAACCCAGCGTTGTGTTCGGCATTGGCAGCAGCGCTTCTGAGAACCTTCAATATGGGTTCAGTGGCGCGATAGGGCATGAATTCCAGGATGATTAACGCTTCTCGGTAAGATCGCCCGCGGATTTGATCGAGTACCCGACGCACCTTGTAAGCCGAGATGCGGATAAAACGAGCGATCGCTTTTACTTCAGTAGTATTAGTAGCCATAATTTTCTCCAATTGTGTCCTTCGTCCTTCGTCCTTTATCCTTTGTCTTTTGTCGAAAGCTAATAACTAATGACCAATGACAAATGACAAATGACCAATGACTAATAACTACCTACCTGCTTTTTTGTCGCTTTTTCCATGACCCCTGTAGGTGCGTGTCGGGGCAAATTCACCCAACTTATGTCCTACCATCTGTTCATTGACAAAAACGGGAACGTGTTGGCGTCCGTTGTGAACAGCTATGGTATGTCCTACCATTAGAGGCAAAATTGTCGAAGCTCTTGACCAAGTTTTAATAACTTCTTTTCTGTTATTGTCGTTGAGCTTTTCAATTTTTTTTAGGAGATGATCCGCAACAAAAGGACCTTTTTTTAGAGAACGACCCATAGTTCAATTTTGGATTTAGGATTTAAGAATTAGGAGTGAGCAGTTAGGAGTGAGAGTTAATAAGTTAGATTCAACTCATAACTCATAACTCATAACTTCTAACTCTTTAAGATTCACGACCACCGCGACCGCGTTTAGAAGACTTACGACGACGACGTACAATCAACTTGCTGCTAAGTTTCTTGCGATTGCGTGTCTTCGCACCCAATGTAGGTTTACCCCAAGGTGTAACAGGCCCCGATCTCCCGATAGGCGCTCTACCTTCACCACCACCATGTGGGTGATCCACTGGGTTCATGACGCTACCTCTAACCTTAGGACGGCGACCTTTCCAGCGATTTCGTCCGGCTTTACCTGCACTCAGGTTTCTCGCGTCGGTGTTGCCTACTTGCCCAATGGTGGCGTAGCACTCGCGTCGAATCAAGCGGACTTCTCCTGAAGGTAACTTGAGAGTTACATAATTACCTTCTTTTGCCACGACTTGGGCGCTAGCACCAGCAGCACGGACAATTTGACCACCTTTACCAGGAGTGAATTCTACGTTGTGAACACTAGTACCCAAGGGAATCTTCGAGAGAGGTAAGGCATTACCATCTTCAAAGGGAGCTTCAGGCCCAGAAATAATTATTGTTCCAACTTTCAACCCGTTGGGGTGAAGGATGTACCGTTTTTCGCCGTCTTGGTAATACAAAAGGGCAATTCTGGCGTTACGGTTAGGATCGTATTCAATTGCTGCGACTTTTGCCGGAATATTATGTTTATCCCTTTTAAAATCGATGATCCGATAAAGCTGTTTGTGTCCGCCACCCCGACGACGGCTAGTAATCCGCCCGTGATTGTTCCGACCTTTGGCGCGATGCTTCGAGGTAGTTAAGGATTTTTCTGGTTCGCTTCTGGTAATTTCCGCAAAGTCAGAGATTGTAACTTGGCGAGTGCTGGGGGTATAAGGGCGATAAGAACGAGTACCCATAATCTATTTTGGATTTTGGATTTTGGATTTACTTAATTTTGGATTTTGAACTTTGGATTTTGAATCTAATGAGTGTTTAACTAATTGCCACCATTTTCGGTACTTATTCAGTAAACTCCTCAATCTAAAATCTAAAATCTAAAATCTAAAATTTTTAGACTTCTGGGAATAGAACTTGTCTAATCTTGTCTTCATCCCCAGGTGCGACAGTGACGATCGCTCGCTTATATTGGGGTTTATAACCAATAAATTTACCAACGCGCCGCTTTTTGCGCGGTGGTAGAGTGGTGTTGACTTTTACAACCTTCACCTGAAACAAGTCTTCGATCGCAGCCTTGATTTCTGGCTTAGATGCCTTTGGAATTACTTCAAAGGTGTACTTGTTTTGCTCCATTAAGATGGTCGCTTTCTCGGTGACGATTGGACGACGTACTAAGTCGGCAAGGTCGCGGGGGTCAAAGCTAGGCACTGTAGACCTCCTGAATTTTTTCTAGGGCTGATGCCGTAACTACAATTTTGTCAGCGTGCAGTAAATCAAAAACATTTAGCTGGTTGGCTGCAATTAGTTTTAAATTTTCAATGTTGCGGGCTGATAAATAAACGTTATCTGTATCCGCAATTTCAGACAAAATTAACAGTGCCTTGCTTTCTGGTACTACTCCCCAACGGGCAAGCGCTGCTACTAATTCTTTAGTTTTGGGGCGAGATAGCTCGGTGCTAAATTCTTCTACTACGATCAAGTCGTCAATGCGACCGACAAATGCTGTCCGCAGTGCTAAACGCCGCTCTTTGCGGTTCAATTTCAGGTCGAAGTCTCTGGGCTTTGGCCCAAAGATTACACCACCACCACGCCACAATGGCGAACGAATAGACCCTGCACGAGCGCGACCTGTACCTTTTTGCCGCCAAGGTTTACGACCGCCACCCCTGACTTCTGCACGAGTTTTTGTGCTGGCATTTCCTTGACGAGCATTGGTCAATTGCCGTACTAAGGCGCGGTGTACAATATGAGACGCTGTTTCTTCTTTGGCAGTGCGCAACTCGAAGGTCGTCTCGCCGACCTGTTCTCCTTGCCAATTTTTAACTACGCTTTCAACCATTTTTGTTATTTGTCCTTTGTCATTTGTCATTTGGCATTTGTCTTTTGTCCTTAGCCAATGACTTTTGACTAATGACTACTGACTAATGACTTTTGACTATCCCACTATTTTTGCCGGCACAACACTTACTAGAGCGCCTGGTTTACCAGGAATGGCTCCTTTAATTAGCAATAAGTTGCGTTCTGGATCGACTCGCACTATGGTCAGTTTGCGGATTGTAATACGTTTTCCACCTAAACGACCTGCCATCCGCTTACCTGGATAGACACGACCGGGTGTTGTACCAGCACCAATTGAACCGGGTGCTCTATGATTTTTGGAACCGTGTGACATGGGCCCACGAGCAAAGTTGTTGCGCTTTTGGTTTCCCGCAAAGCCGCGACCAATGCTTGTACCGACGACATCGACAATTTGACCTGCGCTAAAAATATCTGCTTTAATCTCTTGACCTAAAGCATAATCACTAGAGCTATCGGTGTGATATTCATTTAAGTGACGCAATGCTGGGGCAGATGATTTAGCCAAATGACCCAATAATGGTCTGTTTAGTGCCTTGGGTTTGACTTCGCCATAACCAACTTGAATGGCAAAGTAACCGTCGGTTTCTTTCGTTTTAACTTGTGTAACGGTGCATGGCCCTGCTTGAATGACAGTTACAGGAATAGACACTCCTGCTTCGTCAAATATTTGGGTCATGCCCAGCTTGGTGCCGAGAATACCTACAGACACAGTAACTGGTTCTCCTTCTACTTGCTGACCTTGGAATTGGACTCTAGAGGACACGCTTTGTACGCATCAGTTTAGGCTGAGTTAGCCTGCGAAATTTGGAATGGTTTCAATAAACCGTTCCAAATGCTTTTGGACACAACAAACCGTGTCCTTACTGCTTGGTGAATCTGTTTAGCTTCACTCACTAGATCGCTAGAACAGCCACAAGTCTCTTCTCTTGGGAAGGAGTAACTTCTGGAATCAATGCAAGGCGCTACAGCTTTAAGCTGCGTGCAGCAATGCTTTCGTCCAAGCAATTGCTCTGGCACTTTCTGGAGGCAGCGCTGTCGGCAGGTTTTCCGATTTGTACGCGCCCGAAGGCGGCTTCTTGGAGATTGGCTACTGCCGTGTTGCAGTTGGACTTAAGCGGTTATTACCGCCCAGTATCCGTTAACTGAGACTGACGTAATGCCATGAAACCAACATTGCTGCTCAGTTTTTACTTCCTTAAACACCTTAAACTATTGTTTAAGCTTTTGCCTGCTTTTTTTTGAGGCACAGGAGTAAACGTACCTTGGAGCTTAGGATTAACTTTAGTTATTCTTCCATAAGCTCTAATGTTGACCTGAAAGCTTTCTTAGTTTACCAGTCTACGATCGCTCTGAGCATAGATTATCCAATTTGGATTAAGTCATTAGCTTTTGATGCTAGCACTACCTCAGAATGACAGTAAAAAGTTAACCTAATTTGCATTTTTGGTCACAATCTAATAATATAAATTATTTATTTATGTTTGTCCAGTAATTTATAGAGTTATTTTTAGGGAGTAGGGGGCAGGGAACAAGGGGAGAAATCAATTCAAAATTCAAACATTTTAGAACTCTGCCTTCTGCCTGCTCTTTCCCCTCTGCTCCCTGTCCTCTGGCCCTCTGCCTCTTTTCAATGCCCAAAAAAATGCTTTTAATCTATCAGTTCAGGGTAAATAATAGAAATATCTAAGTGGGATAAGACGAAAATCTATGGCACTAATTACCACTGGCAATGGTTTAATCCGCGATCTGGAAAAGTTTGGCGCTTTAGGAGTGTATGTACCTCTGGAAGGAGGTTATGAAGGTCGATATCAGCGCCGACTACGGGCAGCTGGCTATACTACCCTCCACATTACTGCTAAAGGACTGGGTGATTTAGCTGCGTATCTCACAAGAATTCATGGAGTCAGACCTCCTCATCTTGGAAAAAAAAGCACTGGTAGCGGTGCCGCAGTGGGTCATGTGTACTATTTACCCCCAATTCTCAATTCTCATCTAGAACAGCTACCACCAAAGTCTAAGGGGCTGGTCTTGTGGATTATTGAAGGGCATATTCTTTCAAATGAAGAACTTGAGTATTTGACGAATTTGCCTCAACTAGAACCACGAGTGAGAATAATCATTGAGAGGGGTGGCGATCGCTCTTTCCGTTGGACTTCTCTAGAAAAAACTCTGTTAGCTAGTTAGTCCTTTGTCATTAGTCATTAGTCATTAGTCATTTGCTCATAACTAATGACTAATGACTCAATTCAATCAGCAACGATCGTTAGCTAATAAGTTTTTTCGTCACTCCACGCAATCGGATTAACACTGGCTTTGCCCAATTTCCACCTAGCAAATCGTGCAGCAGAATATAAAAACAGGGGATGATAAATAATGTCAGCATTGTTGCGATCGCCATCCCAAAGAAAACTACAATTCCTAAAGGCTGCAAAAATTCAGAACCTTCACCAATGCCCAATGCCAAAGGAAACAGTCCCAAAATAGTAGTGACTGTAGTCATGATAATTGGGCGCAAACGTTGAGGAGCAGCTTTCACGATCGCAATTTGGCGAGTACAACCAACTTCTTCTCGAATTTGATTCGCCAGTTCCACCATTAGAATCCCTGCATTCACCACAATTCCCACCAGCAGGACGACACCAACAATTACAGTTGCGCCAATTGCAGTTTGGGTAATGTAAAGTCCAAAAATTCCGCCAGCTAACGCCAGTGGTACGGTGAACATAATTACCAATGGGTCAATTAGCGAATTGTATTGTACCGCCATAACGACAAAGATTAAGAACGTCGCCAACGCCCCCAAAGTTTTTAAAGCATCCTGAAGTTGTTGATTAGTTTCTTGGGCAGAACTAGGCACAATTGAAACACCATCAGGTAAGTCTACATCCTTGAGTACCTGATTGACTTCTGCGATTGCTTCACCAAGACTAGCTCCTTCACTGAGATTTCCTGCGACAATAAAAGCTTGGCGCTGATTAATCCGTTGCACCTCACCAGGCGCTTGACCTTCTTGAATCTTCGCAACATCAAAAAGGCGAATTAGTTGATTGTTTTCTGTAAATAGCGGTAATTGTTCTAGCTGGGAAGGACGTTGAATCGCTTCTTTATTTAGCTGCACCCGCACATCAACCAAACGATTACCGCGTTGAATTTGCGTGGGAACTGAACCTTCAATTGCTGTTTGAACTGTTGCACCAATTTGTCCGGCGCTCAACCCTAAAGCTGAAACCCTTTCCCAGTCGGGGCGAATTTGGATTTCCGGTTGTCGGGGGTCGGCATCTGGTCGGAATGTTGCTAATTTTGCTCTTTCTTGTAATGCTTGCAGCACTTGAGCGCCTGCTTGGGTTAAGTTTTCTTCGTTCTCACCTTGCAGAATCACGTCAACTTCTGACCCTTGCACTGGAGAATTACTCAAGATTAAACCCCGCACTTGACCAGGATTGAGGCGCAGCAGAATTCCTGCTAAGTTGAGTTTGTTAAATTCTTGAGTTACTTTTTTGACGAAGGCTTCAACATCTGTGCCTGGTTTTAAATTGATAGTGCTACTGGCACGTAAAGGATTTTCTGTAGTACTGCTGCCAAATAAATTACCACCCACAGTTGTGAAAGCAGACTCGGTTTCCGGTTGTTTGAGCAAAATGTCATCGACAATTTGCATAACTTTTTCAGAAGTTGCTAAAGGTGTACCGGGAGGAAACTGCGCTCTCAAGGTAGCTTGTCCGGTACTGATGCGGGGTAAAATTTCTTGGGGAATTTGACCAAACATGAAGAAGCTACTGCCGCCTAAAATTACCAAAGCAGCAGTTACTACGAAAAAGCGATAGCGTAAGACCTTGGTTAAGAAGTTACCGTATCCCCGCGTCGCATCTTCAAATCGGTGATTAAACTGTCTAAGCAGCCAAAATTCACTAATCCGACTAGACCAGCGGATTCCCAAAAGTCGAGAAGACAGCATCGGCACTACTGTAATCGCAACCACAAGAGATGCTGCGACTGCGAAGCTAATTGTCAGAATCAGTTCATTAAATAGCAGTGCAATAAAGCCGCCAATTAAGAGGAATGGCACTACAGAAACTAAGTTGGCACCCGTAGCAGCAACTAAAGCAGATTCTACTTCTTGGGAAGCAGTAGTCGCACTGTCTATAAAGAATTTGGAATTTCTCCCCTTCTCCTCTGCTCCTCTGCTCCCCCGCTCCCCTGCCTGCATCTCCCTCTGATTGGGAGTCATCCCCGCTTTTTCGGAAATGTTCTCTAAGATCACAACCGATGTATCAATTGCTTGACCGACTCCTAATGTCAGACCTGCCAAACTGAATACATTCAAGGTTAAACCAAAGATTTTCATTAAAGCGATCGCTGCTAGAGTACACAGTGGAATCGTCAAACTGATAATAAATGTTTGCCTGAACGATCCCAAAAATAACAATACTGCTGCTGCTGCTAGCAATGCCCCAGAAATCCCCGAAAAGATCACATCATTTAAAGAATTGCGGATGAAGACAGATTCATCTGTGGTGGGACTCAAAGTCATGTCTGCTGGAATTAAACCTGATTGCCGTAATTGTTCGATTCGCCGCTTAACAGCATCTACAACTGCGATCGTGTTGGCCTCTGGCTGCTTTTGGACTGAAAATTTCACCGCAGGCTGACGGTTGAGGTAAACAAATACTCGCTGTTCTTCTGTATCATCAATTACCTCTGCAAAGTCTCGCAAGTAGACGCGGCGGGAAGGTGTAGGGGAAGCAGGGGAAGCAGGGGAAGCAGAAGAAGCAGGGGAGGCAGGGGAAGAAACTTCCAAGGAAAGGTTTTCAATTTCCTTAGCATTTTGGAAGCGTCCGACAGTCCGAGTCAATGGCTCAGAATTTTGCCCCAGAATCCGACCGCCAGAAGTATCTTGGTTACGGGCTGTTAATTCATCTAAGACATCATTTAACCCGACACCCAAAGCTTGCAATCGGTTTAAGTCAACAAGCACTCGTACTTCTTCTTCTGCACCGCCGGATACGTCAACAGAAGCGACTCCTGGTACTACACTGAGTTCACGCGTTAACTCTTCATCAGCAAATACGCGTAAATCTTTCCCTGGTAACGAGGCAGATGTCAGCGCCAATTCATAAACCGGCAATTGAGAAGGATCGACTTTGAATAAGCGCGGCTCCTCTATCGTATCTGGTAGTTGTCCTCGATTTCGGTTAAAAGCAGCAGTTGCATCGTTTAGAGCTTGGTCAATATCGCCCCCTGGTTGGAAGTATAAATCGAGGCTGACTTGTCCTTCACGGGTGCGGGAAAAAACTTGCACTACATTCTCAGTTGCCCTTAAAGCCTCTTCTAAGGGTCTGGTGATTTCATCTACTGCTACTTCTGGCGAAATACCGGGGGCTTCTAGCCGCACCCCAATTCGAGGATAGGTAATTGATGGTAGGAGATCGACTTGGATCGTTGTGAGAAAAAATACCCCAATGACAATTACTGCCACGGTGAGCATGAGTGTGCCAATGTGTTGGCGGATAGCGATCGCACTCAGGCTAAATCCGCTATTGCCACTATTATTATTTGCCTGCTGCATGATACTAAGTGATAAGTGCTAAGTGCTGACTACTGAGTACTTTTTTCATTAATATGGTGGTTACTCTCCACCCTACTATTGCTTTTCTGAAAGAATTGAAAGACTTACAGTGTCACCTTCTTTTAACGGCTTACCACTACGAACAACATAGCGCTCTCCTGCTTGCAAACCGGATAAAATTTCCACTCTGCCATCAGCCCTTTTTCCTAAAGTAACTGCACGCGTCGCTACTTTCGTCTTACCATCTGTGTCTTTCACCACAAATAGCGTCCCCGACGAGTTTTCTTGCTCTTTCTGTGCTGCCTTTGCTGCCCCTGCTTGTTTTTGAATCGCTGTTTGCGGTACTACTACCCGCTGTTGAGTCTGGTTTTGAAAGTTGACTCGCGCCAGTAATCCGCTACCAATCTTACCTTGAGTGTTGGGAATCACTACTTCTACAGGTATCAAGCGAGCTGTAGCGTCGGCAGCAGGGGAAATGCGGGTAACTCTGCCAATTAATGTTTCTTTGGGGAAGGCATCTAAACGGACTTGTACAGATTGCCCAACTTGAATTTGTGCCAGTTCTAATTCCGAAACTTGGACGACGACTTTGACACGGCTAAAGTCGCCAATTTTTAAGACTTCGTTACCTGCTTGCAGCAGGTTGCCTGGTTCTGTCACCTTTTCTGTGACTACGCCAGCGATCGGAGATACCAGCCGAGTATAAGACCTGCGCTCTTTGGTTTGGGCAACCAATGCCTGTTGAGCAAGTACTCTACCTTGGGCGGCAGCAACGGCTTGCTGTTCTGTCCGAACTTGTTCTTGGGCTGCCCGGAGTGCCTGGGCGGCTGTTTGTGCCTGGGTACGTGCTTGCTGGGCAGTTTGTTCAGCGATCGCTCCAGCTTTGAACAACCTCTGCTGCCGCTCTGAGTCTGCTTGAGCTTGTACTACTTCTAGGCGCGCCCGTTCAACGTCTGCACGAGCATTGCTTACCTGATTGGTGGCCCTGGCTACTTCTGATTTAAGGGCCGCTAGCTCTGCTTCTGCTTGCTTTAATTCGGTCGAAAGTATGGCATCATCTAACCGCCCGACGTTTTGCCCAAGCTTGACTGCATCGCCGACATCAAGGTTTAAAGCCAACAACCGAGCTTCTACTTGCGATCGCAATGACACAATTCGGAAGGGTGTTGTATTACCTGTGTATTCTGGTTGTGTTTGTAGCGTATCAGTTCGAGCGATCGCCGCATCTACAGCCGTTGCACCACCACGTTGTCCGCTACCAGGACTCTGAGATTGTGCGTCAGCCGCTTCTTCCTTGGGTAGCGCTCCACAATTCGCTGTCAGCAGTCCTATGCCCAGCAGACAGGGAATCAATAATTTGGATGCAAAAGGAAAAGACACCTTTGTGTCAAAACTATTTTTTACATCTGCAACAGCCACATCAGTCTTCATAACTGAATTTAACTGGGTATTAATTACCTGGTTAGCGGCTGCCAAAGGTGAGATTTTCGCCTGCTTGTGCGGCTTATTTCTGTCCAAAATCATTTATTTTTCGCGTATTTGGTGAGCTTTTTGGGTTAAACAGCCGTGCATTACCAAGTAATTTTGAGACATTATGAATAGTGAAAAGCGGCGAGAGTCAATTGGCTATCTTCTTGCAGAATTTTGTATCAAAAATTACTTTTTATTTGAAAAAATTTCTCACCACTTTAACTCATTAAATTGAGTCGTCCGCTTTTTAGCTGACGATGCAATGCTTAACTTAGTATAAATATTTTTAAATTTCTTGCAATCTGCCCTTAGTAGAAGACTTGTATTTACTGAAGATACGAGACTTTCACACCCCTACTTCTAATCTGAGCAGTATTAAGTAACTAGACTTAGGCTGACACGCCCTAGATTTAATGTAGCAATTTCGTGGGTGCGGTTCAGTTAGCCTCACCCGTTTTTAGAATAGCCAGCATCTAGCTATTAACCGCTTATATAACTTTTTATAACAGTTTTTCAAACTTTTACCCAGAAAGTTGGTTGCTATGTCATCATGACAAGTGAAATGAGAATTAATTCGGCGACAGTGTTTGTTTTTAGTATTGACAGGCTTTTTCCTTTTGGTATTACAGACTTCTCTCCGAAATCTAAATCTCTACAAACTTATGATTTTGGAGACATTTGATGTCAATTTACGTTGGTAACCTCTCCTATGATGTTACACAAGATGCGCTGAGTGCTGTATTTGCAGAATATGGTGCTGTAAAGCGCGTTCAACTACCCACTGACCGTGAAACAGGTCGTTTACGCGGCTTTGCTTTTGTGGAAATGAGTTCAGAAGATGAAGAAGCGAAAGCTATTGAAGCTCTTGATGGTGCTGAATGGCTTGGTCGCGACCTCAAAGTAAATAAAGCCAAGCCCAAAGAAGACAGAAGTGGTGGTTCCTTTGGGAACCGTGGTGGCGGCGGCTACAACCGTAGCAACAACCGCTACTAAGGTTAATTGAATTTAGAAAAGGCTCAGGCAGGAATGCTTGAGCTTTTTTTATGCAAAACTTTGATTCTCTTTGATTCTAAATAATTTTGGCCAATTACTCATTATACTGGACTGATGATTCTCTAACTAAAGTGCCTTGATGAAAGATCATTTTCCATCGATCGTTGTTTAATTTCCAGATGGAACTTCGCAACGAATGAACAGGTTGTTTCCCAGATATATGTCTGACTATACGATAAGTTACTAAAACAACCCCTGTTGCTAAAACTAATATTTTGAATTCTGTTATCAATCTTTGAGTCAGAGGTTGGATGGATTCATTCTGCAAGCTCTCGATAATTTGCTGTTTATTAAAAACACGCCCTGAACTTCCGAATTCAATGAACTCGTCAGCAAGTAAATCTATGATATCTATCGCTGACTTTCGGACATTGGGTTGAAGCAAACGCTCCTCCAACTCACGAAAAAGTGATTCTTCTAAATAGTCTGCTTTCATATATGTTTTGAAGACTAAATTGAATGGTAGCAGATAGGATTAGGCGATCGCTTTGAACTTTGATTTTTATCCGATCGTACCCTTGAGCAAGTTAATAAAAAAAACCCGCTGATTGGTAGGGATTCCAGCGGGGTTAAATAATACAGTTATCTTTTCAGAGAAACCAACACTAAACTTGATTACAGAACTACTAGAAACTTTTACGACTAATAGTAACTATTTATAAGTGTTTATGAACTAGTTTTTTAGCATGATGTCTGTGATGTTTAATGTGATGAACTTTAGCAGATTTTACGCTAGGATGATGGATAGTTTTAGCTTGAGCTTGAGATGCAAAAGCGGTTACAGGTGCAGCCAAAATTAGAGCCAAAAGTAAAGCTTTAGCGAACTTATTCACTTGAAAAATCCTCATTAGGTAATCAACAATTTAACTATCTGATAGAGGTATGTCATAAGTTTGTAATTGATATGAATCTTTCATGTCTATTTTTAGATTCGTCAAATATAGGATTTACTCGGTTAAGGCAAGAGACGCGATGAATCGCCGTCTCTACAAGCTAGAATTTTCTTCAAAAAAGCTTAATTGAATCCTATGGGCTGACGTGGAATACTTAGCTAAAAAATACTTGCTGGTATTTCAATCTTAAATGTAACAATCTGGACATCATCCAAATAGCTGTAATTTAGTTATGATACTTGGGTTAATTTTGATTAAGAAATGGTAATAGACATCAATTCTTCTGATATTTCAAAGTTAGCTGTGACATTTTGCACGTCATCCAAGCCTTCTAGAGTATCAATTAACTTGAAAAGCGATCGCGCCCGATCGGGATCGGTAACTTCTACACTATTACTAGGAATCCAGCGCAATTCGGCATCAGTTACTTTAAAGCCTTGATTTTTGAGTGTCTGACTAAGGGTTTCTAAATTTCCAATATCAGTAAAAACCTCAGCCATCTCATCTTCAGTCATCTCATAAGACTGGGCACTGCCTTCGAGTGATGCTTCTAAAAGCTGTTCTTCGTCAAGTACACCCTGCACAACACAAACGCCTTTTTGTTCAAACATCCAGCTAACGCAACCTGTTTCACCAAGATTGCCACCATTTTTACTAAAAGCTACACGCAAGTCAGCAGCAGTGCGATTGCGATTATCTGTGAGGGCTTCGATTAAAATCGCTACACCACAAGGGCCATAACCTTCGTAGCGAATCGCTTCAAAAGTAGCACTATCGCCGCCAAAAGTGCCTGCACCTTTAGCGATCGCTCGTTCAATATTATCATTGGGAATACTTGCAGCCTTAGCCTTGTCAACTGCTGTTCGGAGTTGAAAATTCAGCGCCGGATCTGGGACGCCGCTTCTAGCCGCAACGATAATCGCCCTGGATAACTGAGTGAAGGTTTTTCCCTTTTTTGCATCTACTAACGCTTTCTGGCGCTTAATATTTGCCCATTTACTATGTCCTGCCATAATTTGCGACGATCGTAACTCTATTCAAGATTAGGATATACCTAGCTTTTATCTGAATGCAAAGGTGCATTTGGTAAAAGTTCGCTAAGATGCAGCGCTGAGATTTGATTTTCAAGTGAGATGAGGAATGTGTAGTTCAATTACTTCGCATCCCGTTTAGATCGCAAAAGGTTCCAGTTCCGTGTTATGCCACTCTTGTTCAAACCGTTCAGTAATCAACGGTCTGATGATAAACTTGGGCGGGCTACCATCTTGAACATCAATCCGCACACATGAATAAGGCAGTCGGTTCTGGAAATTGTAGTTATGACGGCCCACAAATAACGTTGAATCCGCAACTTTCCGAGTGGGTTTACCTGCAATCTCAGCAAAAGTTTCCATTAATTCAGTCCCTTCTCGCCGTTGATAGCGGGGACGATGACCGCTTCCACCAGAGATAATACAGTTAATATGCGAGTCTGCAAATCCGGTGTCAGTTGTGCAAAGATGCTCCAAACAGTGAGCGTGACCGTTTAAAATCAAATCGACTATGGGACGTTCTTTAATTAGAGTACCAAGAGTTTCTGCTACTTGTTCAAAGACCCAGCGCAAACGGTGACGAACCGCCAAGGTTTGTGCCTGATTCCACTTGGTAGCTTCTGTGACGTAGGGAGGATGGTGGAAAAAGATTACACGTCCGCGCACCTGTGAGTTATTCCAAGATTCGATTAGTCTGCTTCGCAACCATTCAAGTTGTTCAAAATCGATCGCAGGCATTTGATGAGATGCTAGTTGTTTTTCAATATCGATTTTGATTTCGTTGATTTGGTCTAATTTGGCACTAAGGTCATCGAGTTGTTCCGCTTCCGTGGGTTTATCTGGGTTGAGGCGATCGCATATTCCCAAAATCTCCAATTCTTCTCGATCTATTTCCTGGCGACGCTTTTGTAATTCCCGACGGGAAATTTCTCCCTCTTGAGTTGCAGGTAATGGTGATGGTGTATTAAAGGTATTAGAATCCAGTGCAAAAAAGTCAATCCCGCCGTAACAAAAAGTGTAATAGCGATTGGGTAAACGGGTAAACTGTCCGGGTTCATAACGCAAACAGCGCCCTTTGTCGGTCTTTGCGGTGTAGTGCCGATCTAAATGACGTTCTAACTCTTGTGGAGACATCGCTTGAGTGTAGTCCATAAATGCCCGTGCATAAGCATTACCTTGATACGATCCATGCCAACCAATCTCAATGTCTTTGTAGCGGAACAGGCGACGCAGTGACGATGTTGTGCCAGTAAATAAACGGTACATCAACGGTACATCGTAGTAATCATGATTACCAAGTACTGGCAAGAACGGCAGATTAAACACCATACGATCGTAAGGAATGCTGTTCGGGTTGTCACCACCGACAAGAAATTCCCGGTAAGGCTCAATAAAGTTTGTTGAATAATATTCTTGGGAACCCACCACATAGATGACATCGCCAGTATGCAACACAAAGCTGCAATCATCGCGGTGAGTCAGCATCAGTTCGGCAACTTTTCGTTGGGGGTGGTGTCGAGAATGAGATTTAGTACCAGAATCGCCGATAACCATAAAGGAAAATTCTGGATTATCTTGCCTGCGATCGTCAATAACTAGACTGGTTTGGTCAATTCCCCGTTGCACAAAACTTGGATGCATCCACCGCACCCGTTCCTTCATCTTTTGAATTTTCACAGGAATCGGTGGATCGGAAATCAATTTCATGGCTGATAACTCTTGAATGCCTAACGCACACACCGATTGTAACGAAATATTTAATTGTCATTTGTCATTTGTCATTTGTGAATAACCAATGCCCTTAATGAGTGCTGTTAGCAGATAGCTATGGTTTAGCGCTTGCTGAATGGGAATCTCACTTTTTTTACTCGCAACTCGGAACTGTTTTGCCCAATGCCCAATCTTTAAGGTAAATTTTCTCGCAGTAATGCTCGAAAGCCTGCTTGTTGAAAATGCTCATCAGCGGTCAGTGCTTCAGTGATGCCGCTATATTGCATAACAATAAAAGATACGCAATCGACAAATCCCCATTCTTTTTCTGTTTGTTCGCGATATAGCTGGAAAGCGCGTTCGTAAAGTTCTTGAGAAAGGGGGACAATTTCTACTTTAGAGTCTGCTACTAGAGAATTTAATAATATGATTGCCGCCTGACGATAAGGTTGTTGGGATAAGGCATTGCCAATTTCCAACATCACCGCCTGTGTTGTCACCAAACGAGTTTCTGCTGCTTGTAACATTTTAGCCAGATGTAAGGCTCGGTCATGCAAGCGATCGCTCGGTGCAGATAAGGCAATGGCAAATGATGTATCAAGAAAGACTTCAGAATGCATGAAAAGTTTATTTACTGTATAAATATTTATCTATATTGGCAGACCAATCAGGCGGCCCTTCGAGGTTGAGCGATCGCGCTGTTTGCAAAAATGATACCGTTTCATGTTCGCTGGGCGGTAAAATTTCAATACTGATTCGCACGCGGGTATTGATTGGCAGTGCGATCGGTTCAGCTGGATAGAACACTTGGCCATTAAACACAGCTGTGATTTTTTCTACCATTTTCCTTAGAAAGTTCTTCTAGTCTATCCTAAGCTGGTTATGGTAATACTGGTAGAGTAAACGACCCTATAAGTAGTGAAGATACGTATACTTGTTTTACAAATTATCTCGATTTTTCAAAAATTGCCAAACTACCAACTGAATTACACCCCACTGTCCATTTGTCAACCAAGAAGAGTCAGATTTTGCTACTTTCTCAATAACTTCTGGCTTTAAATCAACTGCTACTTCTAACTTTAGGGTGTGTAGAGCTACCATTGGCATCAGTAGATAACAAACTATATCTGCGATGTCAGTTTTTCCTTATATTTTCAGTTATTCTAACGCTGTGTGCAACTTTCTTTCAAACCTAATCAACTCAAAAGCGGAATAAATCGACCAATAGCTGCAAACAAAGTATTTAAGAAAGTCACAAAAGTATTATCCCAGACACGATAAATCACCGTCAAGACAAAAGGCTGATGATTGTAGAGACGGCGATTTATCGTGTCTAAAATTATAGGGAAATGTGGAAATTGATTACAGGACTCCTAAATTGTCTATTGTGAATCATTAGTATCGCCAAATGATTTCATCTGTAACTCAACTGCGTTGACATAACCTCGATCGTTCAAAACTTCCGCTGGTAACTTCTTAGCTCTAATAGCAGCCTGAACCACATCTTTCCCAGTCAAGTATCCAGTTTGGTATTTGAATAACAAAGTGCCATAACTAGGAATACCCTGTTCTTTTAAATAACCTTGATAAGCGAGAAAGGCAATATTAAAGGGTTGCAGATATTTAGTATCTGTAGGATTTTTATCTAAAGTATTAGAGTTGACATCTGTATTTATTTGTCCACCACCATTATTAGTATTAACTGTTTGAGCGCCAGCAATTCCAGGCATAAAAGCCATAAAAGCAATGATAAGTGCAGAATTGAGCAAAGTCGTGAATTTCATTATTTTATCCTCGGTAGAAATTAATTAGTGTTTTTAAGTAATAAATTCTTCTTTTTTAGCAATTTAAATATCTGGTAATTAGCTCATCATATTTGTTTATTTATTACTCACATATTTGACTGAGATAATTTTTTCAAGGCTTAATAAATAAGCTTTTAAGCGAATTGGACAGGATAAAAATTAAGTATTTTGTAAACAAAAATGTAATTGATAAAATGATATAAGCTACACCTCAAAAGCACAGAAGTAACTTAGCTCATTCAAAATTACCAAAACCCATTATGTAATAGGCAATAGAAGCAGTATCAAAAGGTTTGAGATAATTGACATTAGTATTGACATTAGTAGAATAGCTAGGGGAAGTTTCAGAGTTGACAGATGTGTTTATTGATAGACTATTGTGATTCTTGACTTGATGAAAGCAAGTGATTTTAGGCATAGAGTTAATCCAGGCAATAATATGTGCAGATTTTAGCGAGTTGGTGAATTTCATAGAGTTATCCTCAATTAGAACAAAATGCAATTGGAATCAGTATTCTCTAGTAATAAAGTCAACTGTTTTATTAATATCAAACTTTTAGGATCAGTTCATTTGATAGGCTGATTTTTTTAATTACTTAAACGCGTGAGTTTAATTAACCCAAATTGGACAAATTGAACATTCAAAGTAGGTTTATTCAGAAATTAAAAAATGCAAAGATATGCTAAATAAAATCTTTAGCTGACAAGCATTTATCTAAGGTGGTTAGCGTCGCTTACATATTTAGATATTTTTTGCTCAAGGCTAGCAACCGAAATATAACTTTGTTTGGGCTAATAAACTTTCCATAGCAATATGCTAGAAAATCTTTATGATGTAAGCAAATGCTTTTAATTTTCAAATTGATAAATAAAAGTGATTGCAATTAATATCTAGAGGAAAATCCTGTAATTCATCGCCTCTTCGTGACATCTGAACTATTTTGGCAGCGTCACGGTTCCAGAAATTCACTACAAATAAGCTGATAGTGTCAAAATGTTATATGTATAGTTTATTTACAAAGTCATTTATGCCGAAAGCAATTTGGAATGGAGCTACTTTAGCCGAGAGTGATAATACTGTAGTTGTGGAAGGCAACCATTATTTTCCTGTTGACACCATTAACAAACAGTACTTTACTGAAAGCAACACTCACACTACTTGTCCTTGGAAAGGTGTTGCCAGTTACTACAGTATCGAAGTTGATGGGCAAGTCAACAAAGATGCTGCTTGGTATTATCCCAGCGCTAAGGAGAAGGCTAAGAATATTGAAGGTTATGTAGCCTTCTGGAAGGGTGTAAAGGTTGAGGCTTAATAAAGGTTCCTGGAAGTATTTTAGTTTCAGGGACATTAATATTACGTCTGGCTAATTGCCCATAAAATAATTAGCCCGCGCAGATAGAAGTCTGAGCGGGCTTCGTATTTAAATTATTTGCGAATTTATTCTAATATGTAATTATACCTTCACCTTGCGAAATGCTGCTTGCTTTGTCTTCGCCAGCCAAGCCAGACTACTAGCAAGTATAGTACCAGCGATCGCACTTGGTTCGGGTACTCTTCTCAGAATCAGGTTAGAGGTTGTAAGAGTTATGTTACCTCCTGCTCCTGAATTATTATTGCTATCATCAGCGATCGCGCTTGGTTCGGGTACTCTTCTCAGAATCAGGTTAGAGGTTGTAAGAGTTATGTTGCCTCCTGCTCCTGAATGATTGCTACCAACAGCGATCGCGCTTGGTTCGGGTACTGGTTTTGATATAATAGCACCAGGATTCAATATCAAAGTATCAGAGTTAAGAGTTAGGGTGCCTGCTACTTCTGAATTATGGCTACCACTGTTAATTTGCCCAGCATTGCCATTTACGGTGCTATTAGGAATTGTTACCTGACTACCACCTGTGATGACAAGGCTCTTGGCTGTAACAGTTATGTTGCCTCCTGCTTCTGAATTAATAATGTTACCACCGTTAATTCGCAGGCTCTTAGTAGAGATAGTTAAATTGCCGCTAGGACTAGTTAAATTGCCGCCAATGGTGATCCTACTGAGAGTCGTTACATTATTATCACCGATTCCTGTTAGTCCACCATTGATCTCCAAATTCTCGCTGTTGATAGTGGTATTGATAAGTTTTAAGTTACTATCTATCTTAAAATTGTCGCCGCTGATGGTGGTATTGGTAAATGTTAGGTTATTAGAATTGTAAGCATTGATATTACCAGCGATCGCAAGCCCAGAAAGTTCAACATTCGCGGCGTTAATGTCAAACACAGGTAAGTGATTACTGGTACTGATGGTAAGTAAGTTAGCACCTGGGCCATTAATAGTGAGATTTTTGGCAATCGCAAGTGCCCTACTTGTCAGGGTAATTGTACTAGGATTACTGCCCAATAAGAACTTTACCACGTCATTGTTACTTGCAATGTCGATCGTATCTCGCAACGAGCCAACGCCACTATCATTGAGATTATTAACCACCAAGGTAGCAGCTTGTGCTGATTCCACTTGCATTATCACCAAACCCAGAGCAACGGCTGTAGAAATAGCTTGAGCAATAGCCTTTTTTTTATTGTTTTGTGTCACCTAAAACTCCTCGGATTAATTTTTAAAAATTCAAAAAATCTGGGATATTAGCCTTATATTTTTTAACTGAATACTAATCATCTTTATAAATTAATTTTTGTTGGTTTTAGCCATACAAAAACCTGCGTAACTTATTTGATTGGAATCTTAGCATTTTCTGTCCTAAAATTTTAGGTAGCAAGTCCATTTTCCTTGATGTTGCTGCTTACCTGAAAATAGCTCTAAGCTTTGGTTAGAATTTGTATTGATAAGTTTTGCTTAAGTTGTAGTAACAATCGCATAAGTGTTTGCACAAATAGATAAGCTTTGGTAACGAAACAGGTTGTATTGGTAACAAAACAAGTTGTGTCGTTACCAACGGATAAGCATTCGTAACGAAACGAGTTGTGTTAGTAACGAACGCATAAGTTATCGTTACCAACGGATAGCATTCGTAACAAAACAAGTTGTGTTGGTAACAAAGAGACAAGCTTGGTAAAGATAACAACTTTATTTATAACGACAGCTTCTGTGTTTTTTTCCTGTACTCTAGTCTAAAGTGTAGTTGCAATATCTACAACGGGCTACGCCTACGCAGTAGCAACAGCTGTTAATCTTACAGTTACCATAAATTCACTACAAATTGAGTTTATGTAAAAATTATTTCAATTCACACCAATAGTATGACGCAAAAGCTGGACGATGATTACTGATATAACTCAGTTTTTGAACCCGCGCAGGCGGGTTTTGTATTTTGACTCTGCTCAACACAAGTCTGTGTAGTCGTGACTTATAGTCACCAAGGCACCAAAAGTTAAAACAAATAGTGCATTAGCCTTTGGCATAACGCACCTAAAAAAATATCTAAAACCTAATTATGAATTAACAATTTTTAATTAGAAGCTGCCTGTTCTGCAACCGAATGAATTATTTCCTCCAGCGTTTGCAGTAACTCTTGCTCGTTATAAGGTTTAGAAAAGTAAGCCCGCGCTCCCAATTGCATAGCTAGTTGTCGATGTTTATTGCTGCTACGAGAAGTCAGCATTGCTACTGGAATATTTTTTGTATCCGCGTCTGAATTTACCTTACCTAAAAAGCCATAACCATCAAGGCGAGGCATTTCAATATCGCAAATTACTGCCTCAACTTTTAATCCACTATGGAGTTTTTCTAAAGCATCTTGACCATCTTTAGCTTGCTCTACTTGGTACCCTCCTTTTTCAAGAGTCAGAGCTAAAAAGCGGCGTACATTAATCGAATCATCTACGATTAGAATTGTACCTTTTTGCTTAATAGATGCTGCTGATATTTTCTCTTCATCAAATATCAGGAATGGTGTTTTTAACCTTGCTGATGGTAATTGAGTACCTCTGGGAGTCCGCTGATTTGTAGCAATCCAATACAGCAACTCATTAACATTAACTAGTGGTACTACTCGACCATCACCGAGAATTGTACAGTTGCTAAAGCCTTCAGGTAAAGGTATATTTCCTTCAACTTGGCGAATCGCAACTTCTTGTTCGCCCCAGCAACGATCTATTTGGATTGCGACTGGCTGATTATTACCTTTGACTATTAACACACTGTTAGTACTAATGGCTGCCGGAATTTCCAACTCTGCGCTATCGTAGCGTAGGCAATTAAACTCTAAATAACGAGTTAAGCGAATCAGTGGCAGCATGGTTCCTTGCCAATTTAAAACTTCGCTACCAGCCATTTCAAAAACTCGCTCGTCTTGGAGTAAAGATATTTCTGAAATCACATCTGTGGGAAATGCTAATAGAATTTTGTTGATTTCTACCAGCAAAACTCGTGCAACGGAAAGTGTAAACGGTACTGATAAGGTGAAGGTAGTACCAACTCCTGGTTCGGTATCAACTTTCACATCTCCTCGAATTAGTTTGAGATTATTGCGAACCACATCCATACCGACACCGCGGCCAGATAATGCTGTGACTTGCTCAGAGGTGGTAAAACCTGGTTCAAAAATTAGTGATAATAGTTCTTCATCACTAGCATTAGCGAGTAAAGAAGCATCCAATCCCATAGTTAGGGCGCGGGTGCGAATTTTCTCTAGAGAAATGCCCCAACCATCATCACGGATGGTGATGATGGTGCGATTACTGCGATGAGTAGCTGTAATTTCAATTAATCCTTGTTCTGGTTTTCCTAAAAGGCGACGCGTGGCAGAGTCTTCGATACCATGATCGAAAGCGTTTCTTAATAGGTGCATTAAAGGTTCGTTTAAAGCTTCTAAAATGCTGCGTTCAATTAAAGTGTTGCCACCTTCGATTTTTAACTGAACATTTTTGCCATACTCGACATTTAAATCGCGTAAAGCTCTCGGAAAACGTTCGATTAAATCAGACAGCGGTCGCATTCGGATGTGATTTAGCTTGGTTTGTAACTGTTTTGATGTTTTGTTTAGTTTACGAGCAATATGGTCTGTATCATCTACACTGAGTTGCACATCTGTTGTGACTTCCTGTACCTGAACAATGGTTTCCATAACTTCCTGCGATCGCAGGTTTAATTCGTTATAGCGATCCATTTCTAAAGCATCAAATTCTGTGTTTGTATTTTGTACTTGGTGGGCATTTTCAGCTGGTAGATGCGTCCCATTAAATATGGTAGCTTGAGTGGAAATCTTATCAGAGACTATACGTAATTCTTGGTTTTCGCGGTCGAGAATTTGAACTCGCTGGTTAAGGTTGCGAACGAGTTTGCGTAATCTTTCTAGTTGTGAGTTTAAGCCATTTCGCTGAACAATCAGTTCGCCAAATAAATCATTAATTTGCTCTAACTGTTTGCTAGGAACTCGGACGCTATTTTCATGAATTTCTCGTTCTTTAGCAACGGCAACTGCCTCTCCTTTACCTTCGCTAAATTTGCCATCTGGAGAATTCTCTTCTTTAGCAAAGATTGTATTATGCTCGGTGACATTGACAGCATTTACATCCTCAGCAAATTCTGCATCTACAAATGTAAAATTGGCTGCAATTGCTTCATCTTTCACCCAGGTTTCTGGAGTTATCTCTGCTTGCCAAACAGCTGTTGACGCTATTTCTGTATCGAGGACATCTGTAGGGAGAAGTTGTGGTATCACTTCTGCTGGTAATAGCGGTAGAGATTGCGAAGTTACCAAGTCAATGGCTGTAGGTAAGTTATCTAGCTGATTTGTCAGCACCAAAGCTTGCGATCGCCGCCATGCTTGCAATGCTAACTGAGCAATTTCGGGAATGCGTTCTCTACTAACAGTTTCCAAATGCTGCGTTACCGACTCACAAAGCTTGCTAAAAGCTTGCAACTGAAGCATTTCTCCCAAACCGCCTAATTCAGCTGCTAGTATCGCAATATTTTCATGCAATCCGGCTTGTTCGCTATCTGCCAATATAGATTCTAGACGTTGCAAACACTCTTCTACTTCTGTGGCAAATAGCAAAGGAATAACGTCTTGCCCGTCCTCTGGGGATAGCATAGTTGAGGCATCTTCTGGGGTGGGGTCGCCCAAGCGATCGTGCAACTCATCGAAGATGGGATAACAAAAAGTTGCTAACCACTGATCTTCGACAACATTCCCTTCTGCAAGCAATTCTACAATTTGACGCAGCCAGTCAACTCCAGATAGCAATAAACTTTGCAACTGAGTATCGATTTCTAAAGAATTTTTTTTAGTTTTTAAAACTTTAAAAGAATCTTCCAAACGGTGAGATAAATCACTTAGCGATTTAAATCCCATCATCCCCGCACCACCTTTAATAGAATGAGTGGCCCGGAGTGCAGCATTGATTTTATCCAAATCGATGCGGTTACTAGTATCAATTTCCAGCAATACCCCTTCTAAGGTATTTAAGTAATCTGTTGCTTCTTCCAGAAACTGCATCTGGATTTCTAATTCTTTGTCTTGTAGCATGGTTTTTGTCCTTAGTCATTGGTCATTGGTCATTGGTCATTGGTCATTAGTCATTAGTCATTAGTCATTAGTAAAAAGACAAAGGACAAATGACAACAGACAAATAACAAAAGTCATTCATCATTCATCACTAGCAAATCGCAAAGGACAAAGGACAAATGACAAATGACAAACATTAACTAACTTTGAAAGCCTCGACAGTCTCTTGCAACTGCTGGGAAATATCCACAGTTTGTTGCAGAGATTCAGAAACTTGGCGAGAAGAATCGCTGCTACGTTGTGATATAGCAGCGATATCTTTCATCAATTGGCTAACACTTTGGGATGTTTCAACCTGAGATGCAGTCGCGGTAGAAATCGACTGCACTAAGGAGTCAATTTGAGAAGATACATCCAAAATTTCACTCAGACTTTGTTTAGCTTCCTCCACAATTCGAGTACCTTCTACGACTTGGGTAGTGCCTATTTCCATTGCTTGCACCACTTCACTGGTTTCTCGTTGGATATTTTCAACAATTTGTTCGATTTCTTGGGTTGCGGCGGCACTCCTAACTGCTAATTCGCCGACTTCTTCAGCAACTACGGCAAAACCTTGACCTTCTTCACCCGCACGTGCTGCTTCAATACCGGCGTTAATGGCAAGCAAGTTGGTTTGAATCGCAATTTGGTTAATCAAGGAAACCACGCGAGAAATTTGTTGCGAAGACTCTCCCAAACGTTTCACTTTCTTAGCAGTTTCACCCACAGTTTCTCGCAAAGAGAGGATATTTTGTACTGTCAAATCCATCGCGTGTCCGCTATTGGTGGCGGTGTGAGCAGCATGGTTAGCAATGAAGGCGGCTTTTTCGGCACTTTCGGCTACGGCTTTCATGGATTGGGTCATTTGGTCAACAGCATCAAGGGTGCGGTTGATTTCGGCAGCTTGGGTTAGCGCTTCTTCTGCTAGGTGGCGGATGGCTCCTTCGTTAGAGCCAATGGCACTATTTACATGGATGGCAGCTTGTTTAACTTGGGTAACAATATCCCGGAGGCTTTCTACAATGGAGTTGAAGAAGTCGGCAACAGTACCAATTTCCCCAGCAGTTACATCTGCACGCACTGTCAAATCGCCTCTGGCTGCACCTTCTACGTCGTTGAGTAGTTGTAAAAGTTGTTGTTGCAGTGTTTCGTCTGACCCACTTATAGTTACATTTCTGACTTTTTCTATCTCTTCTAATAACTTGGCTTGTTCTAAGGCATAGCCGATTTGAGTTGCTATCTGTTGAAACAAGTCAATTTCCGGCTGTTGCCAAACATGAGGAGTTTCGCAATGATGAGCAATTAATAAACCTAAAAGTTTTTCTTGGGCAAGAATCGGTACAATTAAATGACTTTTGACAGCAAATTTTTCCAACAGTTGGATGTAACTGTCGGCATTTTTCAGGCTTTGGTCTTGATGAATATCGGCAACTGCTTGCACTTGTTCATTGCGATCGCTTTCTAGATAATGTTCCTTAAAATAAGGGTCGTCAATTTGCACTCCCAGCATTTTGGGCCAATTATCAGTTCCCGATTCCGCAACGACAACGCCAGTCAAAGTACCTGGATTCAGACTATAAATGATTACCCGGTCTGTTTTGAGGATTCGCTGAATTTCTTTGACTGCTGCGTGATAAATATCTTCAGTTTTAAGAACTTTCCGAATCCGTAGGGTAATATCTGCTAGTAATTTTGTCCCTTCAACGTCTAGTTCTTGCTGCTGTTCTTTAACTAAGACCTGCAATTGTTCGGCCATCAGGTTGATATTTGCACTCAATACCCCTAATTCGTCTTCTCTTTCAATTTCCAGACGGGTATTAAATTTACCTTGACCTAACTTTGCTAATGCCGCAGTTGCATTGAGAATTGGTAGTGTAGTCAGTTTAGCTAACCGAGATGCGATCGCACCTACAATCAATGCTGTCACTGCTGTACCGATGGCTATAGTCCACAACAATTGTCTTTGCGGCTCAAATACAGTTGCGGTATCTGTAGCTAAAAGTACCTGCCAATTTAGATCGGGTAAGCCATCTAAGGTACTAGCTGGTACATAGCTGACTAGTTCTTGTTTTTTGTGAGTTTTCGGAACTTCTATAAAACTATTTACCTTTTTGGCTGCTAACAGTTTAGGTAAATTAGAATACTCTGCCTTGGCCTCTTTCCCCAATAATTCCTTTTGGGGACTCAAGAAAACTGTTCCCGAAGCATCAAGCAAATAGTATTGTTGTCCGTTGGCTGCGTAGTTTTTGGTAACTTCCTCTAAAGATTTTACGGGCATACGTGCTTGTACCACGCCAATAGTTTGGCCCGTTCTTGTCTCTTTCACAGGTGCAGCTAGATAAATACTTACGACACCAGTATTTTTTGCTGCTTCCGGTTGGCTGATGACAGGAGTATCTTTTTGTAAAGCGTCTTGAAAATAGGTGCGGTCTTTTTGATTTTCCAGGGGTTCGCCTGTAGACTGGACAATCAAGTTACCTTGGCGATCGAAAACAGCAATACTGTCATAAGCTTTGTAGGCTTCGACAACCCGATCTAAAACTGCTTGCTTTTCTTGAGTACTAATACTAGCTTGAGAATTTGTCAAAAATAGCAAGTTTGATATTACCTGAATATCACCGTAGCGTCCCAGCATGAAGCGGTTAACTTTATCACTCAATCCAGTGGCTTCGGCTTGTTGAGATTGGGTAATTTGCTTAGTAATAGATTTGTTAGCAAAACCAAAAGCGATCGCACCGATGCCCAAAACTGGTATTGTACCGATTGCGATCGCTAAAATAGTCGCTTTCTTAACCAATCCCAGCCTGGTAAAATAGGCAATCCCCTGATTCCAAGCAGAATTATTAGCACTTTCAGTAGTCAGCTTAGTTGGTAGCTTTACTACAGTTCCAATGGCTTTTTGAGATGAAATCAGCGATGCTCGATTTTGACCGCTATTACCTTGATTCGTGTTAGTTTTATTAAACATAAAAGTAGTTCTCCTAAGTATGTGAATAAGAACACTAAAAATCTTTTTTTAGTAGTACACCCTAATCACTGCGGAGAATAGAAGATTGCACAATCGCCTGTGCATCTAATACCAGTAATATTTCTTCCTGTTGCACAACACACCCACATAAATAAGGAACTAAACTGGATGTCACTTGTCCGATAGGAGAATGAATATCATCAACTATGAACTTCGTTGTACCTTTTATTTCTTGTACAACTAATCCCAACACCAATGATTCCACTTGAATAACGATCGCATTGTATTGTCGCAGTCGATAGTCTAGGGATTCTAAATTGAGCATTCTTGGTAAATCAACTACCCAAATTATCCGACTCCGCCAATTCATTAATCCTAATATGCAGGATGGCATATTCGGTATTGACGTAATCGATTCAACAGGGACAAGAATTGCTTCTTGCGTATGCTTCATTGATAAAACAGCAGTAGTTTGTTGATTTAGCTGAAACTTCAGATAACTATCTGCTAAATTCTTCGGGATTGGTTTTGAAGAAAGAGTAATGTTTGTACTAGTCATTGATTCAAATTACCATTGATTTAATAGTACGTAGGAGATGATCGCGGGTGTAAGGTTTAGTTATATAGGCATCTGCACCTTGTCTCATCGCCCACAAACGATCAATTTCTTGATTTTTGGAACTACAAACCACAATCGGCACTTTTGCAGTAATTGGATTTCTTCTCAGAGAACGACACAATTCAAATCCACTCATTTCTGGCATTACTACATCAGTAACGATCGCATCTGGTTTTTCTAACACAGCTTTTTCTAAACCCTCTTTTGCACCACTTGCTTTAATTACGTTGTAACCACTCTCTTTAAGATAATGGCTCATTAATTCCAATTCACTGGGAGAATCTTCTACAATCAAAATTGTGCCAAGCAAAGTCAGGCTCACTATCAAATCTCCTAAAAAAATAAATTAAACATATTTTGTTATTTTTATTTGCCTTATTTCAATCAACCAAGATGCTTAAAAACCATTTTTAGCAATTCTGATTGTGTAAAAGGCTTAGTCAAATATCCTGACGATCTGACCATTTTAGCTTTTGCTCTGTCGATAAACCCTGTTCTACCAGTCACCATAACAATCGGTGTATTTTTAAAAGCTGAATGTTTACGTAATAAGGAACATAGCTCATAGCCATCCAAACTTGGCATTTCAACATCTAGCAAAATCAGATCGGGCTTACTCCGGAGAATTTGCATTAAAGCTTTTACCGGATCGTTGATCGTTACAACTGAAAATGTGTTTTCATCTAAAAAGTGTTTGATAGAATTCAAAACAGTTTGGCTATCATCAATGCAGGCAATTGTATATAGTTTTTTGCCAACAGATGACTGAGGAGTTTTATTATTTTCCGGAATCTCAAAATTGATTGGAATTGGCAAGTTTTGCCCAATCTTTATTTGCAACTGTGGCTGAACTTGAGACGATTGTGTTGTAGAAAAAACTTGAGAACTCCCACCAGCCGGAATTGATGACTGAATATTTTGCCGATTTCGTAACTGTTTTTGACAGTGTTCAACAAGCAACCTTAAATCCAGCTGACAGAACTTTGGTAGTTCATCCAAAGAGCTTTCTGGACTGAATTCATAGCTACCTTCTTTTAAACATAGAAATGATTCCATTACTTCTTTTGCTAATTCGTCTATCAGGCTTCCTGCTTGCACAGAGGTAATATAGTCCTGATTTACTAACCAACAAATAGCTTGGTAATCTGCATTTGGTATTGATTGATGTTCATTTTTCGTCTCAAACATCAGCCGCATCTGTACGCGAGTGGCGCTGTTGAGAGCAGGAATTTGCTGACTCAAGCGCCGTAAGTGACTGTCAAGGCGCTCAAAGAGTTTATCTGAATAGGAGGCATAAGTAAGTTTACCGTCCTCTAGATAGATTGACCAAGAAACTATCCCGGTAAATACGCTTAAGCAACCCGTAGCACGCCGACTTGTTAATTGTGCCAACAGAGATAGCGGATGTAGTTTCTGGAACAACCTGTAGCTACCTATAGGAGTTGTGCTCATTTTGCTTTTACTTCAGCTAAAATTCGATACGTGTAAGCTAAATTCGTGTAAAGTTATTCCACAATCAAAATCAAGTAAAAAGCATTAAACTTTTGGATTTTAAAGTACATCAGTTTACATCTAGGTTTGTGGTGAAACTCAACGAGAGTAGCGTTAATTTTAGATGAGCAAATCTTAGTAAATTCGTAAATTGTGATTAATCTACTTAGTGTTACTGAGATTTATCAACATCTTTCGAGAAATAAGACATAAAAATGTCAAGACTAGATGAAGCCACTTTCCATTGAGTAACCCCAATCTGACCACAGGAATAATACTGATTTTATTAATGGCGATCTCTTTGAGCTTCTGTATTTACACTTAGTTAAAATTTATTTTTTAAACAAGTAAGGACTGAATGAAGCCACTTTGCATCGAGCAACTTCAAGTTGACCACAGTAATAACACTTATTTATTGAAAGCAATAAATGTATTTTTTGTTAGTTGTATTTAATAACTTAGGTGAAACAGAATGCAAAACTTATTTTTTGCAGAGTGTTTTACCGCCGAGAATAGGTACTGAAAGTTCTCAGAATGGTACGTTATGTCCCTAACACATCCTACCTACGAAAATTGTAGGTTATTAAATTCATTAGGACTTATGCACTTTGACACGTTTACTATCATTTGGAGAACAGACTTATTGAGTTAAAAGTCTTTCCCTGTCTTGTTCACAGGCGCATTTTACCACAAACAAATTTTCAAATATCCTCTTGTATTTGAAGCTATGCTGGCAAAACATATTTTTATTTAAGCGATATTTAAATAGGCTGGTAACTATTCTTGAACTTTTAACTCAAGTATAAGTACCAGCCTAGATAAGGCAATTTAATTTATCAAAAGTGCGGATGAAAGGACTTGAACCTTCACTCCTTTCGGAACTAGAACCTAAATCTAGCGCGTCTGCCAATTCCGCCACATCCGCATCAGTTTAGTATCATACCATAAGAAATTATTTTTGGGAATAAGGAATGGGGAAGAAGCAGGGGAGGCAGGGATAGATTAAAAATAAATTCTTATCGGGGGCAATGGAAAGAATAAAAAATTACATCTTTCCCCTCTGCTCCCTGCTTTCTACCCCTCTGCCTCTTCTCCATGCCCAATTACATAATTGCAACACGAGGCAGACGATGCTTGAATCCACAGAGAATTTCCCAAGAAATAGTGTTTAATTGTTTTGCCCAGTCATCCGCTGAAATTTGTTCTTTTCCCTGTTCTCCTAATAAGGTGACTATTTCTCCTTCTTGAATATTGGGTATGGCACTTACATCCAGCATCAACTGATCCATTGTAATTGTCCCAATTTGTGACACGCGCTGACCGCGAATTAATGCCTGCATTTTGTTGGAAAGACTGCGAGGAACACCGTCAGCATAGCCAATTCCCACAACAGCAAGGCGAAGTTCGCGCGGGGCAATAAATTTATGACCATAGCTAACAGCTGTTCCTGCGGCAATTGTTTTAACTTGGGTAACTCTTGCCTTAAGTTGCAAAACAGGCTTGAGATCGATCGCATTTTGTAAATGCGGTGCTGGATAGAGTCCGTAAACAGCTAAACCTACACGCACCATATCGTAGTGCAATGCTGGATTTGTAAGTGTGGCGGCTGAGTTTGCCAAGTGCAAGCAAGGCGGTTCAATTCCCATTGTTTTGATTTGAGCGATCGCATCCTCAAATCGTTTATGCTGTTCTTCCATTGCCGTGGTATCGGGATCGTCTGCTGTCGCTAAATGAGAATAAATGCTGGCAATAGATAGATGTGGTAAGCGCTGCACTAATTGCACAAATTCGCCTGCTTGCCGCCAATCAGTCCCCAATCTAGACATTCCCGTGTCTAATTTAATATGTACGGGCACTGGAGAACCATGATTCATCGATTCTAAGGTATCAGAAAATACTAAAGCTTGTTTAGGGCTACAGAGTGTAGGCTGAAGTTTCCATTGGGCGATCGCATGAATCTGCTCGAGTGTATGAGTTGCCCCTAAAATCAAAATGGGCGCTTGAATCCCGCCTTCTCGCAATTGAATAGCTTCTGGAACTGTAGCCACTCCTAAGCAACTAGCTCCTGATTGGATGGCAATTTGAGCGACTGTTACCGCTCCATGTCCATAAGCATCAGCTTTTACTACTGCCATCAACTGAGTACGCGGCGATAAAAACTGCACCAGTTGCTTTACATTGGACGACAACGCCTCTAAATCAATTTCAACCCAAGCTCGTTGCGAAAACCACGCGTAGGTATCGCACTGCTGATTAGGAACTATACCAGGGATTTGTTTGCGACTTAACATTTGTACTGACTCCTATCCCGCCACGGCTAAACTTGCAAATTATCTATCTATACACGCTCCTAAAAGCGAGATCAGATTAAATAGGAAGTTTAACCTTCAGATTGGAATTGATACAAGATGTTACGGTGCTAAAGTAAAAGTTATGAGTTATGAGTTATGAGTTATGAGTTAGAAGTAAATCTTACAGGTCAACTTTTCACTTTGTTCTTGTCTACGAGACGCTGCGCGATTGCGTCAGTCTAAGTAATAATTTTAATTAAGTAATAAATTTGACTTTACAACTCCTAACTCCTCACTCCTCACTCCTAACTTTTTACTCATAACTTAATTTTCAAATTCTTCCGAAAGTATAATTTCTTCTCATCTCCCTAGCAGGGTGTATTTGTGTTAATATATTGTAAAACTCATACCCTGAGCGCAAATAATGGGGAAGGTTTTAGTCTTAAACGCCTCTTACGAACCTCTCAATATAACGAGTTGGCGTCGTGCTGTAGTTCTTTTAATCAAGGGCAAAGCAGAACGCGTGGAACACAACGGTAAATTTCTGTACACGGATTTCCCGTTGCCGACCGTGATCCGGTTGCGTCATTATGTACGCGTTCCTTATAAAGAAATCCCTCTAACTCGCCGAAATATATTGCACCGTGATGGTCATGCCTGTCAATACTGTGGTTACACAGGGGATGAATTGACACTAGACCATGTAATACCGCGATCGCGCGGCGGAGGCGATACTTGGGAGAATATTGTTACCGCTTGTGTCCGTTGTAATGTCAAAAAAGGCAGTCGGACTCCCCACGAAGCTCACATGCCTTTGCGTCATCCCCCGCGCCAACCTTATAGCAGTCTCTATTTCGAGGTCAGCAAACATCTTAAGAGTGGACTGCATACAGAGTGGCAAAAATATGTTATAGGTCTTTGAGCAAAAAACAGAGGAGCAAAGGAAAAAGAAGAAATACCTCTTTCTTTGGGAGATAACCAATTGGTGGCTATGTGGCTTGCAACAAAGGCGATTGCATCAAATATCAAGCTTTTAAATTTGTTGTATGTATATAGAGTTTCCTTTTTGCTCTTTACTCCCCCTGTCTTTTGCTTTTTCCATTGGACTTTAGTCTTTGGACTTTAGTCTAAATTTGCAAAATCTTCAAAGGAGATACAAAAATAATTGTTAATTGCTCAATAGTCACAATAATGAGAATATTAAGCATAAGAATATTTCAAATATCAAGGACTAATTCTCAAGTATAAGATAGTAAGTCTACCCTAAGTTAGATACAAATCTCGCTGATTGAATTTACGAAAGAGAACAAAACTCCTAAAACATTATGCTGCCAGATACAGCCCAATATCCTAAACTTCTTTGCTGTATGCCCTTTAGTGGAAGTTAGTTGATTGTTGAGCGCTGTTACTGACAAGAAATATACTTAGATGTATAGTGCAATGTCTTGAGATTTTTGCGAAGATCGTAATTAATGTGGCTAAATTCAGGTAATTGCTGCTCGTAGTATTTCTGAATTAAAGGAGCCTCACACTTAAAAAAAGTTCCCTATGTACTTTAATTCTCCCGTTACTCAGTTTGAGAGTTTGTCGTTGACCACAGAGCCAAACCCAGAGGAACCTGAAATCGAGAAAGCGCCAGTGGAAGTTGCATTTAAAAGTCCGTCATTACCGCCATCGGTAGGTGATGGAGCGATATATCTCAGTCAGCGTAGTAATTCTCTGGCACAACAAAAGTCAGAAGAACTGCAAAAAACCCTTTTGGCACACCGACACGATCGCCAACTGGTAATTCTGCAAGATTTTCCTGACCCTGATGCCCTTTCTTGCGCCTGGGCTTATCAGTTAATCGCCCAGCAATATGATATCAAGTGTGAAATCATTTATGCTGGTGCATTGAGCCATCAAGAAAATATTGCCTTGGTAAGGCTGACTAATTTACCTATCCAACGCTGGACAACCCAAACCTTGAAAACAAAAGATTTGTCATCTTATCAAGGTTTTGTATTAATTGACAACCAGGGAACCACTTCACAACTACTGTCAACGGTGCAGCAGGCTGGAATTCCTTTAGTGGTACTCGTCGATCATCACAGCATCCAAGGCGATCTGCAATCAGAGTTTGAGGATATCCGTCCTTATGTAAGAGCAACGGCAACAATTTTTACTCAATACCTCCAAACAGGATTATTGGCATTAGATAGCAGCATAAATCAACACGTCAAATGTGCTACTGCCTTGATGCATGGCTTGCGATCGGATACAGATCGGCTAATGCAAGCGCAAGAAGAAGATTTTATGGCAGCGGCGTATTTAAGCCGATTTTATGACGCTCAACTGTTGAATGCTATTTTACAGGCGAACCGTTCCAAGCGGGTAATGGATGTGATCGAGCGATCGCTAAAAAACCGCATCGTCCAAAATAACTTTTCCATTGCTGGTGTTGGCTATTTACGCTACGAAGACCGTGACGCCATCCCCCAAGCGGCTGATTTTCTGGTTACCGAAGAAAACGTCCACACCGCCGTAGTTTACGGCATTGTTCACGATGAAGACGAAGAACTGGAAATAGTCATCGGCTCCCTGAGAACTAGCAAACTTACCCTTGACCCCGATGAATTCATCAAAGAAGCTTTTGGGCAAGATAGCACAGGGCGCTTTTTCGGCGGTGGAAGAACAAGCGCAGGTGGCTTTGAAATCCCGATGGGCTTCTTATCTGGCAGTAACGAAAATTCCGCCTATGCGAAAATGAAATGGGAAGTATTCGACGCTCAAATTAAGCAAAAACTGCTGAGGTTAGTTAACCCCAGAGACAACCCGATTCAATCGGAGTAGAGAGATTTCAAGGAGACGCGGAGAACTCCTAACTAATACAGCAGTTAAAGTGTTTGTTCAGATAGTATCCCTTCCCGATTTTTGATAAAAGTCGGGAATTTGGGTTTTATGACGAAGGCTGAACTAGGTTATTTACACTAGGGCGTGTCATCAATTGAGCCAAATGACAGAAGCAGCCAGATAAATTGCAC